>JAISEQ010000381.1 GCA_031264045.1 Deltaproteobacteria bacterium | reverse complement strand
AGAGAAGCCCATACCGCAGAGTAGGCCTGACTGATATGATCTTATACCGTAGAAGATCGTCAAGGCGACTAGCGCAGGTCTACCGCCCAGATCCAGGCGCCTGAGCATATATACCATGGACATGATCTCTATCCCGAGCTCAAGCAAAACAGAAAACCTGTGAGCCCAGATCATGCTTTCAGTAAAGATGGCAAAAAAACCCACAAACATAGGGCTTTTAAGCGTGAACACTTCGGTTGAATAAAACCAGTCACTCATGACCAAAGTCTTCTGCCGCATCATTTCGAATCCGGCCAGAATATCGGATGCCTGGGAGGCGCTCATAAGCAGATGATTTTGAAAAATATACAACAAATACACCGCCGATGTCACAGCAATGCACAACCCCGTGACAGCTCCATCGAGAAGGTCCAGCCTCCTGTATATGTACCTTCCCGGATTCATCTCCTTAAACCTCCTTTCTCGAACTATATCCATTGAATTTTCAAATCCATACCACTTCACCAACGGAAAATCCGATGGATGAAAGACTCGGAATTAAGCTCCCTGCTGAACGATTCCACTAGCTATCCCTGTCCACGGACGTTAGAAATTGAATTCCCTTCTTCCTCGTGATTACCTGTCTTCCTTTCAGGATAAACTCCAAATGGCCCAGACATACAACTCTCAGACCAGACAGCACTTTCATAATTACATCATCCCCTTTCATTAATCCGTTTCTTCTGCACCATGCTCCCCATCCAAAGGATCTGCAATGCCAGAATCATGTGTATCATCCCGAGCCTCATCGAGAGATCCAAAATCGTCAACTGCTGAATCCACAATACCATCAGCTTCGTCTGAATGCATCTTTCTTCCAGGCTCCATCCTTGCTTTCGGCAGAACATCGCCACCTTCCAGAGCATATCCGCGAGATCTTTCCTCCGAAGCTACAAAGGTGAAAGGATTACCATCGAAGACATAAACACGGACAGGGTTAACAGGATCATTCAGCTCAACGAACCCAGCGGATATGTCAAGAAGCGGGGCAGAGCGATCGGTGAACTCCAGTACGGGATCAACCCATGGTCTTGGATTACGGGTTCTTACGAAGGCTACTCTCGTTCCAGTTGCTTCATCTCCGTAATTATTTAACGAAGCATTCTTAAGAAACGGCCTCATACGACCGTCAACAGCAGCGGCCCTCACAGTCCCGGAACTAAAAACCTGAAGCGTGTAGGAATCCCAGTACAGAGAGTAAACTCTTGTGATCCCGTTATCAATAAGAAACCCAAGAATCTCTGCATAGCTGCGTGAGACAGCACGGCTGGGGTTCTCATCTGCCATGCGCGGGAGCATCGCAATGTTGGAGGCACCAATAATAAGTATGGAAAAGGCCAGAAACCTGAACAGGAGGCGCCCGAGCCCAACCCGTCCTTCTTCTGTGATCCTGACGCACAAAAAGCTTAGAAGAATCGCGGCGTATGGGTACATGAACTGAATGTATCTCACTCCAGATCGGTCTATCTCCAGATGTACCATCGTAAGCACAGACGCGCTGCCCACACAAAAAAGAATTGATCTGAGAGCTCCACCTGTCGGCCCAGTTGCATTTTTCACCGCCCAAGGCGTCTTCCAAAGAACCATCACGACCAAAACAAAAAATGAAATTCCAGCATACCAGCCCAGTGAAACAAAGGCATCGGAACCGCGCACAGCTGCAAGCGGACTTCCATCTGTGAATTGCCGTAACATATGGGGGGCATTAGCGGCAACTGCATAGAATAATCCAGCACTATCTCCAGACGTCAAAAGCACGGGCCCGTGACCCTGGTCAGCCACAGCATTTACCAGGATAAGGTATCCCGCCATGAACAGGACATTCCAAAAAACAATCTCCCAAAGAAGATCGCCTTTAGTTGACGCATAACCGCCAGCGGCCAGTCTGGCTGCATCCTTGGCTACACACGCCCTCCAAACACTTTGCACTAGAAGCGGCAGATAAAGGAGAGCAAGCATGACAGCCGAAGAGATACCGAAAAGAAAAGCCGCTACAGGCAAGACAAATCTGAGAACCTTTTCGGTCCTTCTCCGGATCCCCTCCGAACCTGCAGTCAAATAACCGATTGTCAGGAAAAGCACAGTATGAAATGATGCGTCTTGAGAAAATCCCATGCCGCATAGGAGTCCCGACTGGTAAGAGCGAACCCCGAAAAACAGAGACAAGGCAAGCAGTCCAGTTCTGCCATTGAGCCTGAGGCGTCTAAGCATATAAACAAAAGCAAACACTTCAAACGCAAGCTCAATAAAAACTGAAATACGGTGTGACCAGATGAATGAGCCACCTGCGAAAAGTGCTGAAATTGCTATGAAGAGCGGGCTTCTTATCGTGTACAGCTCTTCCGCATAGAACCAATCACTCAAGAAGATCGTCTTCTGATGAAGCATCTCAACGCCAGCCAGGATGTCCGAAGCTTGTTCTGATGTCATCAGAATATCGGTGTTTAGTATATATATGAGGTACACTGTCGCGGTCACGACAAGGCAGGCTATGGCAAGTGCATCGTCCAGACGCTCCCCAGCTCCCTTCACGCAAACATCTGTTGTGCTGATCTCAGCCATGCGAATTCCTTTACACTTTGAGAAACAACAGTTAAAACTTGCAGTCAACTATCCTGTACAACAGCACCTCTAACCCTACATGCAGTTTAATACTCCCAATGCCATCCTATGCCCGCCCTTCCACGCCTTCTGCCCCTTTAGCCGGAGGCTGTATGCTCAAGCAACATCACCTCCATGCCTCATTAAAACGCCAGAGTAATCGACTTTTCCATGAGATTACTGATATTAGAGATATCATGACATTTCGCCTTATAACAAACCGCATCTATGCTTTTTGACATAGAAATCAAAATAACAGATTAAAATTTAGGAAAACAAGAGTAAAATCAAAAAGACTACCGAACCGCGATGATAAGCTGGCAATCCTAATACGAAGACCATAAAGGATGATCACCGGATAAACATTACGGGAATGTTGAACAGCAACGAGTCGAAACCCTGCTCCACCGCCGGGTCATTCAATTAAGGGAATACATCGTACATCGTGCCTCATCCACCGTGACCCTGCAAACCCCCTTTCCGCAACTCAGACTAGATGGACGTTTTGTCTGTCGTAAAAACTGATGCTATTATACTCGAAATCAACAAACATATCAAGATGAGGGTTTTGATATTATTGAGAATTCTGTTGATGGCCTAGAGACCGGAGCAAGTCAACTTATATCATGACTTCTACCGTAAATAATAACACAAAACACCTATACACTAATCAGGCTAAAGTGCCCGTGATGATTGCGGTCCACCTTTCCTCTCCGCCATATCTCTCGCGTGATCGGCTTTAGGATCATGATCCGGCGGAAACGTGAAAGGATTGCTTTTGAAATAATAGATCTCGATATCCGAGTCCTTATCGGGGATGACATCTACATCATAGGCAAGATCCAGTATCTCAGGTCTGACCAGATTGAACTGGGGAAGCACGGCTATCTCCGGAGGCAAGTTAAGCCGAATTTTTAGAAATGCAACAGGATCCCCTGCACGATCGTTCTTAAAAACCGAATATGGAACCAAATATCTTAACGGGTGCATGGCTCCCGTCACCGGGAACACTTCTATACTACCGTCACTTAAAATCGTCTGAACTTCAGAATCCCAAAACAGCGCAAACCCCCTTTTAATTCCGTACCTCTGGAAAGACGCCATAATTTCTGGCACGTGACGGGCAGCCACGCGGGAAAGATTATCCAGAACAACAGAGGGAATATTTCTGACATTCCACAGGCTGTTAGTCAGACAAAAACATATTGCAAGAATCATAAACAGCCTTGCTACAAATGGCCTGTTCCGTCTCAGATCCGCCCATCCCACCGCAGAAACGACTCCTATGAGGATGTAAAAAAATACAAGATACCTTATCCTCATATTGATCCTTGATTGGAAAAGCAAAAGGGACAACAGTCCGGTAGCGATTGACATCCCAAGGAACATATAGACTGTCCTTCGCGTAACCAGATGAGGGGCGGCGCTTCCGGTGAAAACCGAACAGCAGGCTAAGAAAAATGCCATGCATAATATACTATTGACGCAGTTTAACGAAAACAGATTAAAATCTGTAACAATATTATAAAACTGATTACATCGTAAAAATTCTTCAGTGAACTCCGTGATGTTCTCGTGTAAAATATAAAAGATGCCGTTTGACTGCGTAGAACTGTAGTCCGCAGGCCCGAATCCTAAAGGTATCACGTGCTTGGCCGTAATAGTCCATCCTGCCAAACTCAAGACCGTCCAGAACAGTATCTCCCTTAACATCCTGTCGTCTATCCAGGCTGACGGCATCCTTGACCATATCTTTTCAGCCACGTGGGCTACTATGAGTGGAACCAGTACCACAGCCAGAAACCTGATGCTCGAAATGCCGAAAAGGAACGCAAGAACCGGAATGGCGTACCGAGCTATCCTGTCAGTCCTGTTCACCTTCCCGAGGCGCGAGGCGGCGTAATATCCTATGATGATGAAAGTTATAGCACAAAGTGTACCGTAGGACGATCCTCCCAGACCCGTGTTCTGACCGCTGTTGTATCCCCTTATTCCGAAGAAGACAAGCAGTCCGAAGGCTGTGGCCCTGGCATCGACTCCCAGTCTCTTCATCATGTAGGCGAAGGCCGCACACATGATGACCACGTCAGTCACGATGGCAAGACGATAGGTATTGAGGAAGCTGTCGGTCAATAGCCCCCACAGGGCCATAAAAAGAGATGTCCGCACGATGAATATCTCTGTAGAGAAGTACCATTCCCGAAGAAACAGCGTCTTCTGCCTCAATATCTCACGTGCCGTCATGATCTCAGCTGCCTGATCCGAGTTCAGGTACTCCGGAAGGTGGACCAAGTACATGACGTACGAGCCCGCCACCGCCGCAATTGACGCCAGTATCAAAAACCAGTCCAAGCAGCCGGACGCTTTTGGCAGGTCTGTAGCCATGAAGCTGCGGATATCAGACAAGCCGCGGGGCGCACTGCTGACTTGCCCCGCGCCGACCCATCCGAACTCCTGCGCATCTACTGCCGCGTCCGCCATCTAGACGACCCTTTCTCCCCGGAGCCAGTGGCCTCCCGGATATCCCGACCAACATATATTCTACCGGCGATTATAGCCGTGGATCACCATAAGCTCAATACCGGCATTTATCCCGGCACCCATTTTCTGGCACGGCCTTAATACCTATGCTGGACAAACCACAACTGAAATGCCCATAATGTCCCCGATCCTCTCCCCAGTCCATAATCCTGTCCCGTCCGCAGTCATCCCGGATCACCTGCCGCCTTCCCCACGGATCCCCACCCGCCGCCCCAGGTTCCTCTGCCGCCTTCCCCACGGATCCCCACCTGCCCCCCAGGATCCCCTGCCGCTACCCTGACTTCTTGTCCTGACCCCGCTCCCGCCGCCTTCCCCTCTTCCCCCCTCACTTCCTCCTCACTTTCTGATGCGTATTCACCCCCTTTCCGCGCCTTCAATCCATTCCACCTCACCGGAACCCTTTCCGCGCCATCCCATAGGTTCAGATTTAAATTTGACATGCCACCACCCTAGACCTATAATAATTACTCCCCTTCGATCAGCCGGAACCGGTGGAGCCGGACCGCTTGAATCCGGACAGAACCCCGTACATAGCGCAGAGCCAGACTCCGGACATCCGGCCCCGGGTCGGTGCGTTGCGCGGACAACTTATCAGAAAGCTGAAGGTTGAAGATCCCGGAGTGGTCTTCACCCTTTTTTTTTGCCCGGTTTTGCCCGTTTCTTATCGTTGCCGTCCGTCATCACAGCCTTGTCCTTCCGAATCCGGTCACCGGGACTAACCTGTCCCGGCACCGTAAATATCGAGCCGTGGCCGGAGCACCCCGATCACGGCTCCCGGAACCCGACAACACCGCCCCGAGGCGCCCAGGCGCCCGCGCGGCCTTTCACGAGCGGCCCCAGGCCGCTGGAGGCGACCCATGACAGAGAGAACCTACCGCCCGGAGACCCTGGCCGTGCATGCGGGCCAGATCCCCGACCCGGCCACATCAGCACGCGCCGTGCCGGTCTACCGCACCACGGCCTACCAGTTCCGGAACTCGGAGCACGGGGCTAACCTCTTCGCCCTGAAGGAGCTCGGGAACATCTACGCCAGGCTCATGAACCCGACCAACGACGTCCTGGAGAAGCGCCTGGCCGCCCTGGACGGAGGAGCGGCGGGGCTGTCCCTCTCCAGCGGGACGGCCGCCACCTACTTCGCCATCACTAACATCCTGAAGACCGGGGACGAGCTGGTGAGCGCCGTGAACCTCTACGGCGGCACCTACACTATGTTCGACGCGATCCTGCCCCAGCAGTGCAACATCACCGTCCGCTTCACCCCGGTAAACGACTTCAAGGCGACCGAGGCGGCCATAAACTCCAAGACCAGGGCCATCTTCATCGAGACCATCGGCAACCCCGTGCTGGACGTCGCGGACGTCGAGGGCTATGCCGAGCTGGCCAAGAAGCACAGGATACCGCTCCTGGTAGACTCCACCTTCACCACCCCGGCCCTCCAGCGCCCCATAGACCACGGGGCGGACGTGGTCATCCACTCCCTGTCCAAATGGATAGGCGGCCACGGGGCGGGCATAGGCGGTCTCGTCGTGGACGCGGGCAGGTTCGACTGGAAGGACCCTAAATTCGATCTCTACAACGAGCCCGACCGCGGATACCACGGCCTGAGGTTCGCCCACGACCTCGGCCCGCTCTCCCCCATCGCCTTCGCCTTGAGACTCCGCACCGTTGGCCTCCGCAACCAGGGCCCGACCCTGGCCCCAGACGCGGCCTGGATCTTCCTCCAGGGGGTGGAGAGCCTGTACCTGCGCATGGAGCGCCACAGCGCGAACGCCCTGAAGGCGGCCGAATTCCTCAAGGCCCACGACAAGGTCTCCTGGATCCGCTACCCCGGCCTCCCGGACGACCCCGCCCACAAGCTCTCCCAGAAGTATCTCAAAAACGGCGCTGGGGGCATGGTGGTCTTCGGGCTCAAGAAGGGCCGGGACGCGGCAATCAAGCTCGTGGACAATATAAAACTCTTCAGCCTCCTTGCAAACGTGGGCGATGCCAAGAGCCTCATCATCCACTCAGCGAGCACCACCCACTCCCAGCTCTCCGGAGAGGCCCAGGCGGCGGGGGGCCTGCACGACGACCTCGTGAGGCTCTCCATCGGCATCGAACACATAGACGACATCATCGGAGCCTTGGACGATGCCCTGAAGCTCGTCTGACGGACAACACGGCCCGCTTCCCGAGCTTCCACTCGTCACGTCGGCCAGCTCGGGCCCGGGCCGTCCGCCCTTCCAGGCCCGGTCGTACGCCATCCGGCTCCGACCGGGCCTTTCCCGTCCCGGCACCCGTTTACCGGCTGATCCGGGCAGGCCCCGCGATGAAATCCCGTTTCAGGGCTTGACGGCTTTCCCGGACCTCCCCGGGGCCCAACCCCCCGATTCCCGGGCTTCCCCCGACCAGTACCGGCACCCGCCGGCCCCTCCCGCCATTCCTTCCGCTCCACCCCGGATTCTTGAACATTTCGACCCCGAGACCCTCACCTGACGGGACGGAGCGAATGCCGGCCCCCGCGCGGCCCACCGCGCCCTGAACATCCGTCCCCAGCCTTTAAACGCACACGTCCCTCCCGCCAGGCACCCCCACCTCCCCCCGCCTCACCTTATTATCGCTCCTCCGCCCTCGCCCGCTCCTCCCGTCCTTCACGAATTGGGGACCGGAACAGGATCCCGGGGCCTCTTCCGCCTCGCGAGAACCATCGCAAGCACCGCCGCCCCGCAAAGGGCCGTACCGGCCGCCGCCCAGGTGGTGGGGGGGAACCCCATGACGGGCCGCCCCCTGAAATCCCCCCGGAAGAAGAGCTCCATCGAAAGCCTGAGTACCCCCGCCCCCAGAAGATAAGCTCCCAGGACCAGGCCGCGAGGCCTGTCCCTGGCCCAGCAGAGCCTGAAAAGGACGAATGTCAGCACCGCAAGCCCCATCCCTTCCATGGCCTGGACAGGGTAGAGCTCCCTTGACGGAGGCGCCCCACCCCCGGGAGGGAAGACTGCGGCGAACGGAAATCCCGGAGGGGCGGCCCTTCCGTAGCAGCATCCCTCGAAGAAGCACCCTGCCCTGCCAATGGCCTGGCCGAGGCTCAGGGCCGGGGCCAGGGCGTCTCCGGCCGAAACGAGCCGCGTGCGCCTGCTCCTCAATGCCAGAACCAGGGCTCCGAAACCCCCCGCCAGCCCTCCCTGGAACATGAGCCCCCCTGACCAGATGTCCAGGATCCTCCACGGATGCCCCGAGAAGGAGCCCCAGTGGAAAAGGACGTAGGCGGCCCTCGATCCAATAAGCCCCCACAGGACGGCCCAGAAGGCAAGATCCCTTGCGAACTTCACGTCCAGACCGGCAGGGGGGGCGCTGAAGCGCAGCATCCAGATGCCCGCGGCCGCACCCAGAGCGGTGAAGATCCCGTAAAGGTTCACGGCCAGGGGTCCGAGTTCTATGTCATGTGGCCACAATGGAAACGGTTCCTCCCAAATGATGAGGGCGGGGGCAGGGCGGGCCGGAAAGACCGGTTGCCGAAGGTTCCGGAGAAGCCGGCAAGCCGGAACGGCGCCGGGACGCCCGAAAATCCCGAGGAAGGCAGGGGGACCGGGTGGCGTAAGGTCCGGAGGCCCCGGCGGGCCTCGGGCAGTCGACCGGGCAGGGACGGAGTGCCCTCGCTGCCGGAATACCCCGCATCGGGCCGGTCCGGCCGGAGGTCCCAAAGCCGCCGAAAAGACTCCGGGCGGCGGCCAAGACCTGAGAGCCGGCGTTGACCCTGTCCCGGAGCCGCTCTTATAATAGTTGCTGAGCTCCAAGCTGTCGATCCCCCCGCCCGCCCCCCCGTTCGGGACCTTCCCTGCGAGAAATAATGAAAGACTTCACACAGCCGTGGACCCCGCCCGTTCCCGAGCCCCCCGTCCTGACCTTTCAGGTCCTCATCCGAGCCTCCTTCAGGCTTACCGCGGAGAGGTTCCCGGCGCTCCTCATGTTCTCTCTCGCCGTCGCCGTCTTCATGATCCTACCCAGAGCGGCCAACATCGCCGGGGCTTCCACGCTGTCCGTCCTTCTCAGCTGCCTGTCCGTCATCTCCCTGCTGGCCGCATTGGGGGCGGCGGCCGCATGCACCCTTTCCTCCCGCAAAGGGACAAGGGCCTCCGCAATTCAGTGCCTTCTCACGGCGGCGACCGCCCTCCCGCAGCTGAGCCTTCTCGGCATCTTGGTTTTCGCAGTCTACGCCGTCCTTCTCGTCCTGGTCCTGGGCATCGGCATGGGGATGTGGATGGAACCCCATGCGACCAATGCCATGCTGGCCGTTCCTATGGCCGATGTGGCCCTGGCTGCCTTTCTCGCGGGACAGTTTTCCCTCGCGGCCCCAGTCTGCGTCTTGGAGGGGAAAGGCGCGTTCCCCGCCATGGCGCGGAGCTTCAGTCTCCTCAGGGGATCCCGCCTCGGCGTCTTCCTCGTGTACCTGATCCTCCTCGCCTCAAACGTCGCGGCCTCCTTTCTCACACTGAAGATGCTTCAAGCCGGAAAAAGCCAGGCGGTCGCATTCGGAGCCGAATTCGCGGCATCCCTGGTCCTGAGCTTTCCGGCTATCGCCGTGACCGGCACTCTCTACAGGCTTAAGACAGACGCCAAAGCCCCCTGAGCCCAGAGCTCGCGGTGAAGACGCCCCCGACGGCCGACGGGACGCCCCTCCCCGTGAACCCCGACCGACGGAACCCACCCGTGCCCGCCATGCGACGCTCCTCCCCCGGACCTGCCCTGCTTTATCCCGGCATCTTCTGTCCTGTTCCATAGGAGACGCCAGCCTCATCCCCCGTCGCCTCCGCCTCCCGGCCGCCCATGACCGGACCTGGGAACACCTCCAAGCCGGGCGTCACCCTCCCCCGAAAAGGGCACGGACCGCCCATTGACCGGAGCCGGACCGCCCCCTAAAATGCGATCATACTCGCTGATCCCCAGTCGGCATTTCCTCCTTTCAAGACCGGACCCCACATCCAGTTCGAGATCCGAACCGAACGTTTCAGGTGACTAAATGCAAGACTTGAGGAAGCCCCCTCCCCTGCCCGGACAGGCGGCTCATCAGACCGGACAGACTACGGAGCGGGTCCCGCCCCCCAAACCACGCCAGACCGCCCAGCCTACCATCGAGAACCTTCAGCCCGGTCAAGCGCCCCAGCCACCTTTTCAGCCCGTCCACTCATCCCAACATCCCGGACAACTCCAGCAGCCGACTCAGCAGGTACAGCCAGGACAGACTCAACGGCAACCTCAGCAGGAACATCAAGAACAGGCCCAACAGCCGACTCAGCAGGCTCAGCCGGGACAGGCCCAGCAGCCGACTCAGCAGCCACAGCAAGAACAGGCCCAACGACCGACTCAGCAGGTGTACAGGCAGCCCGGACAGGCCCTCCAGCCGCCTCATCAGGTATACCGACAGTCGGAGCAGACGCATTTTCCACCTCGGCAGGATAACGGGCAACCCAGACAGCAGGCGGCACCGGAGCCTTCCAGACAACAGCTCCAGGGCTTCCTGCAACCGGGCCAGGCTTTTCAGCCGCCCGGGACGACCTACCTCCAGCCGCCCCAGGGCAATTATCCGCCAGGCTCCTTTCCCCAGAACTGGCAACATCAGGACCCCCAGGTGCCGCCTCCGGTCTTCACCGTCGCTGGGGCATTCAGGGAGACCTTCGCGTTCGTGAGCCGGAGGCCGTTTCCGGCGTTCGTCTTCCCGCTCGCTACCAGCCTGTTGGTTGCCCTGAGCCAGCTCATAGTCATCGATTCGATTCTGGTGAAGTTCTTCGCCAACATTTTCATAATAATCCTGTTTTTTGGCGGCATGGGTGCCGTGGCTGCCGCCGCGGCCGATCCGGACGGAATAGAGCTCTCGCCCGCCGAGTGCCTGAGAGTATCCTTCGCGAGGACCCCCGGCTTTCTGGCGCTCATGGTCTTCATCTTCCTGGTTTCCATGGCCGCCATGATCCCCTTAGGCATCGGAACGACCTTCTTCAGACTGATGGGGCACTCCTCCGGTGGCGGAATCGCCTTCTTCGTGGTGATATCGATCGCTGTCGTTGTCTTCCTGAGTTGGCTCTGCGTAACCTTCAGCCTTACCATCCAGGCAATGGTCGTTGAGGAGATAGGCCCCATGGCGGCCCTGAGTCGCAGCCGCGAGCTCACCTACGGCAACAGGCTCAAAATCTTCATCGCGTATATCCTGGCCTCATTGCTTCCAGGCGTTGCCTTGGGCTGGGCGACATACGACACCGTCCGGAGCGGCCAGATCCTCAATCCCGGCATCCAGTTCATAGCCCTTAACTCGGTTGTCTCCTGCATCCTCAACATCCTCATATTCTCCCTCTTCGCGATCATCTACACCAACTGCGCTTCCATTTCGGCCAGCAAAAGGGTAAACGATTTCTCCGAAGTGTTCTGACGAGGAGGGAGACCCGGCACTGCCTGCCCCCTCTCCCGACATCTGCGACGGGGCGCAATCTTACCGGTGCGGAAAGTCGGCCGTTAGATTTCCTGCCCTCATGACATGCAACCGCCCGACACCCCCGGCCCCCGTCTATGAGACGCATGCCGGAGCCGACCGAAAGGCCGGAGAAGCCGACCTATCAGGCCGGACATGAATTTCTCCACAAGCCGGAAAGCCTCCGGAGCCATGGTCTGGGCAACTGCGGCTTCCGTCACCCTGCCGGAGGAATTCCCGCAGCCGGACCGGAGATTCACGGTGCAGGCCGGGGATTTCAGCACCCGGCAGAGATATGCCGAACGAAAAGCCCTTTTCCGTCCCGGGAAGCATCATGCCTTCCCGGAACCCGAGTCGGCTTCGGGGTATCCGCCGCTCACAGTCGCGGTTACCTGCAGGGATGCCCTGAGCTTCACCGGGCGCAGGCCCGCCCGCAAGTCTCCGGCAATAAAGTCGTGCCGTCTGCGGCGCCGCAATCCCTGCAACCTGAATCCGCTCTCGGCACCGTCTCACGAACCTCAGCTTCCAGGCCTCCCTGACGGACCCGGACGGTGCGGCGACCTCTGCGCTGGGAGGCCGACCAGCAGGTCGAAGCAGCAAGCTGCCCGGGTCGCCAGTGAGTTCCGGGACCTGCCTTCGGCTCGCATCAGCGGGTCCTTGGCCTCCTGCCGGGTCCCGCCTCTCCCTCGGCGACATCGCCGGGACCGACGGGAGGACGGCAGGAGCAGGCCGATTAGCTGAAACCGGCCCGGTAACGACTTCAGCACCGGTTCCATCCCCGTGTCAGCCAGATCGGAAGAGCACA
>JAISEQ010000042.1 GCA_031264045.1 Deltaproteobacteria bacterium | reverse complement strand
GTTGCATGAACAGTTCAAAGTTACTTCGCGAAAAAACCGAACCCATCCTGGAGGATCTGCGAAACAGGAAACAGGAAACAGGGAAAAGTTCCCTGGCTCCGGCATCTGATGCGAGTCCCTTTCGTTTCCGAATTTCCGGGAGAGTTTGATCCGGTCCCGCAGCCGTTCCCCGTTCTGCCTTCCCGGTTCCCCGTACCCGGCACGCAACCCCGCATGTTCAGCGATCACCCCGGCATACGGAATGAAGCCCATTAAGGACATTGCGTACCGTCCGTCCTGCGCTTCCGCCGGTTCTCCCTTTCCGCCTTTCCCGTCCTGTGCGCGTTGCGCCTGTCCGCTTCCGGCCAGCCGCGCGGTCGACCTGGCACCCTGTGCCGCTGCTGCACCGGAACTCTTGACATGCCCGCACGTTGCGCTTAATTTAGGCGTGAACCCGCCAGCTCCTCCCGGTTCCGCCGGCGGGTCCTCCAGGCCCATTTCCTCAGGACAGTCCCGGACACGTAAGGCGCATGACGACCATAGCCTCCCTGGAAAACGACCCCAAACGAGGAGCGGGCTGGGCCCTCCTGCGGGTGGAGATCCCTCCTGCGGACTCTCGGGTCCTGGCCGCCGCCGGAGAAGTGCCCATGAGCTTCTCGGTCAAGGACGCCCAGACCGGGGAGTGGCTCCAGAGGCCCCGGACCAGGAGGCTGTGGAGCTTGAAGGAGCACTTCTTCCAGGCCGAGCGCAGGCCCTCGGGCCCCGGAGAGCTCGCGGTCTCCATCCCTCCAGCCGTCACCGAGCGCCTGGTGGAGAACCTCTTCTTCTTCACGGTCAAGGGGGCGGGCCTTTTCTACCAGGATCTTATGGTCCAGGCCGGGCACATACTTACCGCCTCCACCCCCATAATCCTCACCCCCGGCCCCGGCCGGTACGACGACGACGAGGTTGAGGATGAGGATGGAACCGAGGAGAGGCTGAACGCCTCGGCGGAGCCTCCGTCGCCCCCCTTTTCCGGCCCTTCCCATGAAGTCCGCCTTGAAGGAGGTCCTCCCCCCGAGATCGGGGACGGCTACGAGCTCCCCACCCCCTCGGAGTGCCTGGAGGCCGGGCGCGTCGACGGCGGCGCCGGGGCCGGAGCGGGTCCGGAAGACGCCGCGCCCTCCGGCGGGGAGGACCCCCGCCCCGTGCCCCCCGCTACCGAGACCGAGTCCTACGGCGTGCCGGAGGCGCTCCTCCGCGCCGGCGCGGGCATGTCCTCCGGCGTTTCCGGAGAAGAAGAGTCCCCGGAGGCGGCGGACGCCGGTACCGGCCCCTTCTTCCCCCCGGAGGATCTTCCCAAGGAACGGCCGGGCTTCAGCTTGGACCCGCCCCGGACGGACGGCGGAGACGGAGGCCTTCCTGTCCCCGTTTCCGGCGAGGACGGCGGTCAGGACCGTGCCGGTCGCTCGGGAGGCCCGGCCAGACGGCTCTGGCTGGTCCCGGCGCTCATAGCCCTGGCGGCCGCGGTCCTCTACTTCGCCCTGTGGCGGGACGTCTCGTTGCCGCCGGACTCCCCGCCCCCTCCCCCGGAGGCGGAGGTCTGGATCCCCGAGCCTCCCCCGGCCGTCCCGGCCGTGCCCCTTGAGGGTTGCTGGGCCGCCGACGGGCTTTCCGGAGCCGCTCCCGGGGCCCGGCGCCGCCCTGTCCTGGTGCAGTACTGCTTCTCCTCCCCATTCGAGGCGGTGCTCACCGTATTCGACCTGGACGACGGGGGAGGGGCGGAGGACGCCTGCTCGTCCCAGGCGTCCGTGTCCGCTTCCGGTGAAGGGACCCTGATAGCTGGCGATCCCGGGGGACCCGTATGCGCACGGGCGCCGGACACCTCCTACTACGCGATGAGCCTTTCCTGCCGTCCCCGCCCCGGGGGGGACGTCACCTGTCTCATTGAGACCGGCGGCGGGGAGAGGCCCCTGGAGGCGCTCTTCACCAGACGGTCGTGAGCCGGACCGGAAGGCCGTGAGCCGGACCGGAAAGCCGTGAGCCCGCGGCCTTTTGCCTGATGCCGCAAGACGCGCGGCAACGGAGCGGGAGGGAGGCGGCTATCTTATACCTCGCTATTTGTGTGACGCAGACGGTCGAGATCGCTTATAATGCGCCTTCAGACGCGTGCCGGGCCCGCGTTACGCCGGGAAATGCCTGAGACGGGCCTCAGGCCACGCCTGGCCTTCCCGGACGCGGGGCTTTGCGCGGCGCGCTTTCCCTGATCCGGGGCCAGCCCCGGTCCTGCCGGGAGCGCAGGTCGAAATGGCCGCCCGGCGGCGCTTTCCTCCCCTCACGTTTACCGGGCATGCCGCCTGTTCCCTGCCGGCATCTCCCGGCTCGCGCCGGTGGCTTCCGCTCCCTGAGGATTCTCTCCGGGAGTTTCCCGGCCTCGGGGGCCCCGTCTGCCCGCCGGTTGAGCCCGTCCCCTCCGCATCCGCCTCCTGTCCGGCAGGAGCAGACGCCGGAGCGCCGCCCCCGCCATCCCGCTGAAGCAGACACGCGACCCCTTTCCCCTCCGGTACCTCCCCCATGAGGGGGGAGAGTACATCCTCCTCAGAGAGGGGAGGGGGGGACAACGGTCCCGAACCGGAGAGAACGATGATAATCGCCACGCTGGACAACGACGCTTCAAAGGGCGACGGCTGGGCGCTCCTGAAGGTCCCCCTGATAGGACAGGACGGGGTGGAACTCAGGCCGCTTCCCGGGCCAGGCGAGAGGTACTGCCTTATCTCGGTGAAGGATCTGGACAGGGAACGCTTCCTCCAGGGGCCCAGCTCCGAGGTCCACTGGGACAGCCAGGAGATCTTCTACCAGGTGCCCCTGATGCCGGGGGACGGGACCGCGCTCGAACTGCGGGTGCCTCCGGACATAACCGACTACATGGAGAGCAACTTCTTCTGCATATCCATAAAGTGCGAGGCGGGGCTGCTACCGCAGGTGGTGGCCCAGGCCGACCACATCTCCAGGAGATCGGGGCCACTCGCCGCAGAGGAGAACTACGCCATCCAGGGCCCCGGCAAGAACGTCGTCGCCTGGATCCACAGGGAGGGCGAGGCTCCGGCCCAGGGCCCGTCCTGGCTGGCCAGCGCCCAGCCGGACGATCTGGCCCCCGTTCCCCAGGCGCCGTCCCTGGAGCCGCAGGAGGATGGGGGGGGGCAGGGGGACTACGGAAGCTTCGGAGTCAGTTACGGGACCGATGGCGGCCAGGGGGTCGGCGCCCGGCCGGAGCAGGGAGCCGCTGGCGCCTTCCGCGACCAGCCGGCGGCGGGATTCCAGGACCCGGTGGCGGGTTCCTGGCAGGAACAGGGAGCGGGCGGCTGGCAGGAGCAGGGGGAGGGCAGTTTTCTGGACCGGGGGGCAGGCGGGTGGCAGGAGCAGGGCGGGGGCGGGAGCGGATTGCCCGTAAACGATCTTCCCGCGCCGGATGACCAGTCCCCGTTCTTCGCGCCGTCCGGCGAGGAGGAGGCGGCCCGTACGGCCTTCGAGCCTCTGGAGTACGCCCTGCAGGTGCCCGAACCGGAACTGCCTCCCGGCGGGGAGCTCCCGGACTACGACCGGCCCGCCTTCGGCATGCCTTCCCCCTACGGGGACGTTCCCCCGCCGCCGGAGGAGGGCCAGCCCGTCGGATTTCAGGATCCCCCGCAGGGCTTCGGGCCGCAGGGGGTGGCCTTTACGGACGGCGGACAGCCTTCTCCAGGGGCACCGGAACCCTACGCCGGCCAGGGCGGCATGCTCGCCCAGGAGCCCCCCGGACTGCCAGCCGCGCCCCAGGAGCGCAAGGGCCTGGGCCCCCTTCCCATAATCCTGGCCGTCCTCCTTCTTCTTATTCTGGGCGGGGGGGCGCTCTACTACTTCAAGTTCCGCGACACGGGCGTCCCGGACGTGGCCCGGGGCGGCGACGTGCCGGGGACGGAGGCGGGGCATCCCGGCGGGGAAGGGGGTGCCCCGGTGCCTGAAGCCGCCCCTCCCGGCGATGACGGTGACCCGGAGGGTGAGGAGCCGGATGGCGAGGAGCCTGATCAGGAGGAGCCGGACGAGGGGGACGGCGGCGGCGGTTCAGCGGAGCCGGGCGGCATTGCCCCGCCTGCCGGCGGGAGGGAAGCAGCCGGGCCCGGCCCGTCCACGAACCCTGCCGAGACCGCCAGAACTTTTCTGGAGCAGGGGCGCGGGCCCTCCGATCTGGTGCCCCAGGTGGCGGGCATGGAGGGATCCGACGACCCCGAGGTCGTGAGGGCCCTCTTCGACACGGTAAGCGAGATATCCAAGTACGAGCCGGAGTACAAGCTCCGCCTGGGGGCCTTCTACGATCCTCTGGATCGGAGGCCCACCTCCGTCCAGAAGGATCCCTGGGTCGCCTGGGAGGAGTACACCGAGGCGGCGGCGCAGGGGGCCTCCGGGGCACGCGAGCGTCTTGCGGCCCTTTCCGAGTGGGCCAATTCCCCCGACGCCGAGAATTTCCCCGATGCGGCGTCCAGGATCAGGTCGTACTCCAGGTGAAGGTAAACGGCCCTGATGCGCGGCCCGGGGAAGCGCTGGGGCCAGGACCCGGGCAGGGGCCGAGACGGGGACGGAGAGCTTGCTTCACCGGCCCCTGCCTGTCGGCAGTCCGTGCGGCAGGGGCGTCCGGCATGAGAGGGGATGATGTGCGCCGACGGTATTTGTGGCTGGCGGGCACGGCGGTCCCACGTTTTCCGCGCCTTGGCTGGGACCGGGCCTTGCCGGCGAAGGCGTGCTGGTCTGAGGGCCTGCCGTGCGGGGGCTCCCCGGATGCCCGGCCCTGCGCGTTCAGGCGCGTTACGGACCGGCAGGGTGGGAAATGTTTTTCCGCCATGCCGGAGGGCGGCCCGGCCATGAGGTTTCTTTCCTGCCCGTTTTCCGTTAGACTGGGCTCACCCCCGCGTCCCGTTCGGCTTCGTTCCCGGCCCTGTCTGGGCTGCGGACTCTTGAGCCTTTCTTCACGTTTCATGTCCGGCAAGTTCATGTCTGGCAGTTTCGTTCCGCTTTTATCCTGATACCTTCGCCGTTCCGCCACCTTTCTGTCCTTGCGGCACATGGAACCTTTGTCCTATCTTTCAGTTTCCGCCTTTCTTTTCAAGGCTTCCGCCTTTATCTGTCTGGCTTCCGCATTTCTTTTCAGGTTTCCGCCTTTCTTTTCAGCCTTCAGCCTTTCTCTGTCTTGCTTCCGCATTTCTTTTTAGGCTTCAGCCTTTCTCTGTCTTGCTTCCGAATTTCTTTTCAGGCTTCAGCCTTTATCTGTCTGGCTTACGCTTTTCTTTTCAAGGATTCCGCCTTTATCTGTATGGCTTCCGCATTTTTTTCAAGGATTCAGTCTTTCTCTGTATGGCTTCCGCCTTTCTTTTCAGGCTTCCGCCTTTCTCTGTCGGGCTTCCGCCTTTCTGTTCAGGGTTTCCTCCTTCATTTTTGGATTTTCGATGCCGTTTTCGTTTCGGCTTCCAGCTTTCGGACTTCCACGGCTTTGCCTACGCTCAGGCAACGCCTGCCCATACCCTTTCGGTCCCCGCAAGGTCCCGTGTCTGCGGCTTCGGCCCGGGTCCGGACGGGAGACAGGTTCCGGTGCCGGTCGGATGCTCTTCCAGCCCGGTCCCGGTCCCAGCTTTAGCCGCGGCGGGAGCCGCCGTGCCCGGACACCGAGCCGGACTGAGACGGCCCGCCAGCAAGGAGACGGAAGAAGAGATGAGATCTCCAGAGGCGCCCAAGCGGGCGCGGTTCCCGTTTCTGACCCTCGCCGTTGCCGCCCTGGTGTCAGCGGCTTTCGCCCTGGCTCTTCCTGGCCCGGCTGTGGCCCAGGACAGGCCGCTCATCATGGAGGGCAAGAAGGACCTCCCCCAGAAGGTGATAAGCCATCCGGGGGCCCTGGCCTGGGAGGATGTCGGCGAAGGCAGCTATGAGCAGATAAAGAACTTCTCCGTCATGTACGTATACCGGCGCGAGGAGGTGAACGGCAGGCAGTGGCTTCTCTGCGGGCTCGGAACGCAGGGGACGGATCTTTTCTGGGTGCGGGCGGACAGGACCTCCGAGTGGAAGTCGTCCATGGTGCTCCTCTTCGACGAGAAGGCGGGCAGGCAGCCGCTTCTCTTCTTCAAGCGCAAGGAGGACATCCTGGAGATTGCCAGCAACCCGGGCATCAAGGCGGCTCTGGACAACCTGGCGGGCGAGTTCAGGAGGTACAGGGACTCCAGGCAGGATCCTCCTCCGGGATTCCAGGTGGTCGCGGTCGAGCCTTCGGACGAGGAGGGGGCCGTCCCCAAGGACATGTTCTACATCATGCCCATCTTCCAGTTCGATGACCAGCTGGAGAGCGTGAAGCTCCTTGAGGTGGCCTCGATAAACCCGGGGGAACAGACGGCGGACGAGGTGGTGGACGCCCTCCCCGACAGTCAGGACGGCCAGGACGGATCGGCCCCCCAGAGGCTGGCGATCTGCTTCGTCATCGACACCACCCAGTCCATGGGACCCTACATCGAGGCGACCAGGGACGCCGTGCTGCGCTTCTACGACAAGATCATGGAGGGGACGGGCGCCGAAAACACCTACCTGGCCTTCGTGGCCTTCCGGAGCTCGGTGGATGCCGCCCCCGACACCGAGTACACGACCAAGCTCATATCCGACTTCACCAACGCCCAGAACCGCGAGGAGATAGAGGCCGCAATCGCAGAGGTGGAGGAGGCCCAGTCCTCCACCCACGCCTTCAACGAGGACTCCATAGCGGGCATCAACCGCGCGCTCGAGCTTGACTGGGACAGGTACGGGGGAGGCATCATCATCGTGGTCTCGGACGCGGGCCCGCTCCCCCGTTCCGACCGCCTGAGCGCCAGCCGCGACGATCCGGACGCCGTTAAGGGCAAGGCCGACGCCAAGAAGGTGCGCATCCTGGCAATCCATCTGAGGACTCGCGAGGGCGGGAACAACCACCGCTACGCCCAGAGCGCCTACGAGGGCATGGTCGCCATGACCGGAGCCCACAAGGCCTACATCCCCATACCCATACCCTCCCACGACCCCGAGCACACGCAGGTATTCGGCGAGGTCGCCGAGGCCCTGGTGATGGGCCTGGACAGCTGGTACCGCGACATGGCCCGCACCCCCCCCGACGATGCCTACCAGCCCGCCGGGGCGGACCAGAAGCCTCTCGACCAGGCCAACAACCTGGCGGCGACCCTGGGATACTCCGTGCGCCTGGACTACCTGGGCGCCAAGAACAAGAGCGCGCCCCCCTCCGTGGTTCGCTCCTGGATTCCCGACAAGGATCTGGGCTTCCTGGATTCCGACAGCCCCCGGGACGTGCGCACGGTCAAGGTCGGGGTGCTCCTGGCCAAGAGCGATCTGAGCGCGCTCACCCAGTCCGTGAAGGCCATCGTGGCCGGCTCCTCGGAGATGCTCTCCGGAGGCTCCAGGGACTTCTTCGGTTCCATCCTGTCCGCCGCCCTCCAGCTTGGCCGCGATGCGGGCGACTTCACCCGCAACCCCAAGCGCCTCTCCGAGATGGGCCTTCTTGCAGAGTACCTGGATGGTCTCCCGTACCAGAGCCGGGTCATGTCGATGAACCAGGACGTCTGGGACGCCTGGACCCCCGATCAGCAGAGGGAGTTCATACTGGAGCTCGAGTCCAAGATCAGCCGCTACGAGTTCATCGACTCCGACGAGCCCAACTGGCTCAAGGTTCCGGGACCCACGGACGCCGACTGGCTCTACCGCCTTCCCCTGGACGCGATGCCCTGACGGTGCCGGACTACGCGGCGCAGGCCACCGCCCGTCCCGTGCCGGACGGGGGCGGACGAGGTATCCGGGCCTCCCCGTCCCCGGCACGACAGTCCGTCCCCAGGAGCGCCGCTCCGATCCCGAGGCCTTCCAGACCACGCCGTGACCTGCGCGGTGGCGGGCCCTTCGGGGCTTCCCCGAATCCGGTCCGCTTCCGAGAGGGCATGACCCCCGGAACGAGTCCCCGGAGACGCCGCGCCGCCCGGCTCCGATCTACCGTCCCGGGGAAACGGCCCTCCGGTCGCGCGGGCGAGCGCCGGCCCACACCCACAGGAGCAGATTCCCAGCCATGCCCGAACCCGTCGTTAGCATCAGGCGCCTGGTCAAGAGCCGTCAGGGCGGGGCCGGGTACCACCTCAGGGTGGATTCCCTGAAGGTGAGGCCCGGGGACAGGCTGGCCCTGGTCGGGCAGTCGGGGTGCGGCAAGAGCACCCTCCTGGACATGCTGGGCCTCGTCCTCCGGCCCGACATGAGGGTTATCCCCGGAAACTCCTTCGTCTGGAGGAGGGGGGCCACCGGCGACGAGGTGGACGTCATGCGGAGCTGGCGCTCCGGGGACGAGATCGCCCGTGAGCGCATCCGCCGCGAGGACATAGGCTACGTCCTGCAGTCGGGCGGCCTCCTTCCGTTCCTGACCGTCCGCGACAACATTACCCTCCCCGCCAGGCTCAAGGGGTCCCCCGGCGGCAAGGAGCTGGAGAGCGCGCTCGTGTGGCTGTCGAGCGAGCTGGGCATAGGCCACCTGCTCAAGAAATACCCCGGAACTGTATCCATGGGCGAGCGCCAGAGGGCCGCGGTGGCCAGGGCGCTCATCCACCGTCCCTCCCTCGTCATTGCCGACGAGCCCACCGCCTCCCTCGACCCTCCCACCGCCGCCAGGGTCTTCGATCTGCTTCTTGAGCTCTCGGAGGGCATGCCGCTCGTGGTCTCCACCCACGACGAGCAGCGGGTCCGTTCTCTGGGTTTCGCGATACGGCGTATAATCTGCCAGGATCTGGGTCCCGGCGGCGGGATCAAGGCCACCCTGAGCCCTCCCGAGGGCGCGCGCCCCCCCGGGGACCCGGAGCCCCCCGCCGAGGAAGGCGTCATAGAGGACTTCGGGGAAATCGGCCGGGAGGATTACGGCAGGTGACCTGGCGGTTCTTCCGGACGGGATTCCGGGTTCCCCGCCCCCGGCCTTCAGGTCTTGCTCCTCCCGCAAGACGCCCGCCTCGGCTTTTCCGCGCCATCCGGACACGGGACGTCCCGTCCGGATTTCAGGCTCCCGGACCCCGGTTCCGGTTCATCTGACCTCGTGCCCCGGCCCCCGGATCCTCTCATCTCCAGGCCCCCTGTCCAGGGACATCCGGCCTCCGAATCCCCGGACCCTCTTTTCCCATGCCCCCCGCCCCCGGACATCCGGCCGCGGACCCGCTTTTCCCGGGCACCCCCACCCCGTGACTTCCGGTCGCGGTTCCGCGGACCCGCTTTTCCCGGGCACCCCGCCCCGTGACATCCGACCGCGGTTCCCCGGACCCTCTTTTCCCAGGCTCCCCCGCCTGCCGTTTCCGTACCCAGCGAGGTGCTGACTATTTTCACCCAGACGATAGCCCTGGCGCTCAAGAGGTACGGTCGCGACTGGCTGTTCTCGCTGTGCTCGATTTTCTCCATGGCGGCCTTCCTGGTTCCCCTGCTGACCATCTTCGGGCTCAAGGACGGCATCGTGGGCACGATGACCAACCGGCTCACCACCGATCCGGGCACCCTGGAGATAAGCCCTGTGGGGCACCCGACCTTCACCCCGCAGTTTTTCAGGGATCTGGAGGCCGACCCCGACATCACCTTCGTGGTGCCCAACACGCGGGACGTCTCCAATATCCTCGTCCTCATGAGGCCGGGGAAGCAGCCCCTCAGGGTCTCCACCGGGGCCACGGCCGCGGGGGATCCGCTGACCCTGCTCGCGGACGACCGCGCCCTGCCCGGCAGGGCTGGCGGGAACCCCGGTCTCAGGGAGATCTGGGTGTCCGCCAAGGCCGCCGAGACGCTGGGGCTGAATCCCGGCGACGAGGTGACCGGGAGGGTCTCGCGGGCGGTCTCGGGCTTCCTGGAGCACGCCGAGGCGGATTTCACGGTCCTGGGGATCCTCCCCGCGCACGTCGCCGACACGGAGCTCATCCTGGGTTCGCTCGAGCTGCTCCGGGCGGTCGAGCTTTTCAGGAGCGGCTTCGGAAACGACGAGCTCGGGTGGCGGGGAAACGACGTCTCGGAGCTTGCCGGGGCCGGCACCGTCCCCTACCAGCAGTTCAGGCTCTATGCCAGGGACCTGGACTCCGTGGGCCGCATCCAGCAGAGGATGAACGACAGGGGCGTGAGGGTCAAGGCCCGCACCTCCGAGATCTCCCGCGTCCGGAACATGGACACCGCGTTCAGCATGGTGACGCTCACGCTCCTGGTCGTGGTGGGGATAGGCGCCCTGGCCTCGGCCTCCTCGGGATCCCTGGACCAGGTTGCCAAGAACAGGAAGTCCCTGGCCTGCCTGGCCCTTCTGGGCCTGGGCAATCGGCACCTCTTCGTCTTCTCGTCCTTCCAGGCCGCGCTCACCGGGCTCCTGGCGTCCGTCCTGGCGGCCGGGCTCTTCCTGGTAACCGCCAGGATCCTGAACTACCTCTTCATGGGGAGCATCCACAACGTCGAGCGCTTCTGCACCCTGTCGTGGGAAAAGCTGGGCGCCTCCTCCGGCGCGGTGGTGCTCTTCATGATACTGGCGTCCCTTGCGGCCTACAAGGCGCTCGCGAACATAGAACCCTCGGAGGGCATGCGCGATGTCTGACCACCCGAAATTCCCGTCCCGGCCGGTACGGCGGAACTCCCCCGCCCGGCCCTGGCCCGCCGCTTCGGGGGCCGCCTCCAGCGCCTCCTCCCCGCCGGACGTGCCTCCCGCTCCGGCATTCCTGGCCCTCGCCCTCGCGGCCCTGGCGCTCGCGGCGGCGCTCCTGGCGCCTGCGGACGAGGCCCGCGCGCAGATAGGGAGCGCCCGCCCGGTCACGCCCCAGGACGCCTGGAATCCCAAGCCGGACGATCTGGACTACGTGCTGCCGCTCCCCTGCGATCTGGCCATGGCCTTCCGCCCCGTCTTCATGACCGAGAAGGGGTACCTGGGCGAGACCGTGGGATACTTCGGCACGGAGCTCCAGAGCTCGAACGACCAGACGGAGAGCTTCAGCCGCCGCCATAGGGTATACGTGGGTTCCCCCCTCTCCATCTCCGAGCTGCCCGAGGCGTACAGGCCCAAGGCGGTGGCGGCCGTGCAGGCCGAGACCCGCCTTGACCCCGAGGTACGCCAGCTCATCCTGGTCCAGAAGTACGAGACCACCGTGGCGCAGTACGACGCGGTCATGAGGGAGGGCTGCCCCTTCGATCCGAGGACCGCTGCCCTTCCGGTCACGAACGTCACCTGGTACGACGCCCAGGGCTTCACGGAGAGGCTCATGGCGTGGGTGCTGGCCAACCGGCCGGAAACGCTTCCCGCCATGGCGGACGATCCCCGGATAGTCGGCATCGTGAGGCTCCCCACCGAGGACGAGTGGGAGTACGCCGCGAGGGGAGGGCACAGGACCGGCAAGGACGCCATGAGCTCCATGGATGCCTTCCCCATGGATCCGGGAGACGATCTCGGCTCCTACGGGCTGTATTACGACGGCAGCGCCCCCCCCCCCACGGCGCCCGCGAGGATAGGCCGGAAGAAGCCCAACCCGGCCGGGCTCTACGACACGGTGGGGAACGCCTCAGAGATGACTATGGACGCCTACAAGCTCACCATCGGGAGCCGCCTCCACGGCTCCGCCGGAGGTTTCGTCCGGAAGGGGGGGAGCTTCAGGACCCAGTACGTGAAGTCGGTGCCGGGGGCTCGAGAGGAGCTTCCCTTCTTCTACCGCGCCGGACCGGTCAGGACGGACGACATGGGCTTCAGGCTGGTCATCTCGACCATGAACGGCGGGAGCATCGCGAGGATAAACGAGCTTTCCGCCGAGCTCCAGACGGCAGCGACGACGGACACCACGCTGGTCACAAACGATCCGATGAAGATCCTGGACGAGCTCATCCAGTCCGCCGAAAACGACCGGGACAAGCAGCTGCTGAACGAGCTGAGGGGGAGCCTCCTGAGCTACAACACCGCCGTGAACGAGCAGCGGAAGGAGGCCGCCCGTTCTCACCTGATGGGCATCCTGTACACGATGATGTCCCTGAGGGAAACTAACTCCCGAATGATGCGGGCCCATGCCCAGCGCCAGACGGAGATAAACTTCATCAAGAGGATAGACGATGCGCTGAAGGACCGCACGATCCCGGAAAACGAGAAGAAGAAGCTGAGGGCCCAGAAGGAACAGCGGGTGAAGAGCCGCGATGAGTTCCAGAAGATGATAGAGGACGGGGAGGATTCCTACGCCAGGCTGCGTGAGCACTACGAGACCCTTCTTCTTGAGTCCAAGAGCTTCCCCAGGGATCTGATGCTCCAGGAGCTGGCAGCCTTGAGCCGGAGCATCACCGGGGAAGACTACTTCCACCGCGAGCTTCAGAAGTGCGACAAGGCCGTGCAGATGCACGTGAAGTCGGTCCTCCAGGGTGGGAGCCCCTCGAAGATCCCCCGCTCGGAGCTGGAGGTCGCGTCCGTGCCGGTAAAGCCTCCGAGGCCGACCACCTGAGCGCGGCCGCATAGGCTCATGTCTCCGTCGACCCGTGACCGCATCACATGATCCCGTTGGCCCATGACCGCATTACGGGCTTTAGTCGCATTGACTTCTTGGCGTTGACCCATTGGCAATTTTCGACTATGCTTCTGCGGGGCCGTCAAGAGGGCGGAAGCGGGGTTTGCGCTTCGTGTGAGACTGGCCCCGCCATGACGGGAGCAACGGGCCCTCCTGATGCTCCTGCATTTGGTCCTCTCGTTTTTTCGCGGTCAGCAGTTTCCCAAGGCCATTCCGGACATTGCGGTTTTTCTGATTTTTCATTCCGGACATAGCGTGTTTCTGACTTCTCATTTCCAAAGGTACTCCTGGTTTTCAGCCGCTCCGAAGCTTCAGGTCCTCCGGATCTTCCGGATTTTCAGGCACTTCTGTTTTCTTCTTCCCTTCAGGTCGATCAGCGGCCTTCAGGGAATAAACTTCGCGGGGAGATACCCGCACAACGTGCATCATCGCCCGGATGGCGGAATTGGTAGACGCACGGGACTTAAAATCCCGCGAAGCAATTCGTGCCGGTTCGACCCCGGCTCCGGGCACCACTTTCTGCGGACCTGAACAACGATCCATGGCCCGAACCGTTACGAATGGCCAGGACCGTTGCGAATGGTTTACGATTTTCCCAAATACATCTGCAGGTGCCTTCGACCGGTTCTCAGGCAGGTCAAGGGGAGAATATGAAACCGGAGGAACATGCGGCGATACCCTTCAAACGGATAGCGGCAGATGCGGACCGAATAATGGCCTGGTCACGGGAATTTCTGATGGAGCGGACGTTGGGCCGGTCAGCAGGTCTGAGCGGCAGGCCGTCGCTTACCATGTCAGATGCGGGGGGTGAGGCGTTGTCTGTGAAGAGGATGGGGCAGTTGCCAGTTGCCTGTCCCGGAAAGGGCGTCTCAAGATAAGAAGCGTTCGCATTTTCGGAGACCACAACATCTGTTGCATTTGCCTTCACCTTTCCGGGCAGACCTCATGTCTCATCCGATGTAGCGTGAGATGGGAGCCGCCAGAGCGACCCTGGTCAGCCGTTCGTCTCGGGAAATGTCCGGTGCGGGGTGATTTGGGCTGACGGCGGAACGATATCAACAGAATGACACTGACGTCCCGGGCGGCTTGCAAACCAGAATGTGCCGCCAGCTTTAGAACTCCAGAAATTTCGGAAATCGCGCAGGAACGGGTCCGACCTGGACCAGGGTCGAAACCTGAGCCGTTTTATCTGAGGGCCATTGAGCTTCAGCATCCCTCTCCCATGAAAAGAAGGGAGCGGCAGTACATTAACCCCAATCCGCTTACTCCCTGACCTCAAGAATGCATGTGACCATCCGGAGAGAAATGCCTGGAAATTCATCCGCTGAAATGGCGTACAGGACCTCAAAAAGACAGTGACGGTCGTATTTTATAAAGCGTCAGATGCAATCAGGATATCTCTGTCCTCAGTTCCGGCAACTGTCTTTTGCTGAACCTGGCGTATAATCAATAAATACGTAAATAACAAATTCGTATGGAGAACTCCTATTGCACTAAAAGGTCATTTTATGGTAATATACTTATGTCCGGCAGATGCCTGTCAGTCGGGCATAGCCGTCTGAAAAAAAGGGGGAACTTATCTCGGTCGGCCTGCCGGCCCTGGAGGCAGCCGATCAGGCCGAGGTGGATCATGGCACAGAAAGAACTTCGATTCGGGGATCCGTCATTCCGAGAAATTCGAAAGGGGAATTTCCTTTACGCCGATAAGACTGAATATATCCATAAGATGATAAAAACTTCAAAATGTTGCTTTTTATCCCGCCCAAGGCGTTTTGGCAAGACCCTCCTTCTGAAAACAATCGATGCTCTGTTCCAGGGTGACAGGATGCTTTTCGAGGGCCTGTGGATTGACCAAAGCGATTACCAGTTCGAACCGCATCCGGTCCTGAATTTCAACATGGCCTACGATGAAATATCTACCAAAGACGATCTTGTCTCCTGGATCAAGTGGGACTTAATGAGGCATGCAAAAAGGGAGGGAGTCCTGTTAAAATCAGACTTCACATCCAGACAGATGTTTGAGGTGCTTTTGGAAGATATTTATACAAAATATGGAGTCGGCGCTGTCATCCTGGTTGACGAGTACGATGCTCCGGTGACAAAACATATCTCTGACTTGAAGCTTGCCTCGGCCAACAGGGATGTCCTGCATGATTTTTACCAGTCCATGAAGACTAACATTGACTATATCCACTTTGCCCTTGTAACCGGGATCACCAGGTTCGCCATGACCTCCCTGGATTCCGGACCGAATAACTTTAATGACATCTCTCTGATGCCAAAATTTGCAGGAATATGCGGATTCACAATCAGGGAATTTAAAAAATTGTTTAAAAACAGATTCAAAAAAACTCTCAAAATTTTGAAGAAATCCGGTGACATCAGTCAGGATGCTGATGTAGATGCTTTGAAAGATATGATATTGAATTGGTACGATGGTTACAACTGGCTTGGACATCAGAATGTTCTGAACCCTTATTCCATCCTTAATTTCTTCAATGAAAAACGATTGAGAACTTATTGGCCGACCACAGGAACACCATCTCATCTGTCACAGCTTGCACAGGCAAGGCCGCTGGATTTCATTCAGCCAAAACTTAACAGCTATTTATACCAAGACATCAAGATGGCAGAACTGGAAAAAATGTCTCCAGGTGCTATCCTGTTTCACAGTGGATATTTGACAATAGACAGAAGAATCTCCGTGGAAACCGTAATTCATGGTGAAACGATCAAGGAGGAGGCTTTCATTTTAAAAACCCCAAACAGGGAAGTGGCGCTACACTATAAAGCTAATATTTTTATGCAAATATTCAAAAATACAACTGAAGAATTCCAAAATTTTTCGAAAAACATATCTGAAGCTTTGTTAAATTTAAATTCTCACCAAATCGCCAATATACTCCAAAACCTTCTGTCAGGAATAACATTCAAGCAACACATGCCTTTAGAAAAATATTATCATTCACTGTTTCATGCGGCATTTGTCGGTGCCGGGATAGAAGTCCTTAGCGAAATCGCCGGTTCTGAAGGTCAGGCCGACATGGCCGTTTTTCTCGATAATAAAATCCGCGTGGTGATCGAATTGAAATACCGTCATGGGGGCAAATATGGAGGTGTTGCAGAAAACGATCGTGCTGATAAGGACATCGCCGTCGCTCTCGATGAAGCCGAGAAAGCCATAAGAAAGAAGAACTATGCCGGGCCTTTCAGATTGTCTTCAACGAAAATATTCTGCCTGGCGCTGGCTGTTTGCGGTCGCGACAGGGTGGCGGCGCGCTTTGTCGACTCCGATGTTTAAAATACAGATTTTGAGTTGTGATATTCGACAATAGAGATAATTTTTGAATATCAATTGCTAAATTTTCTGTGAGCCGTAGCGTCGCAGGACACACGTTTCAAGGGACTGTGTTTTTTCAGTTGTAGCAACAGCGCCGATAGCGGTGATGGTGGTGGCGGCCAAAAGAGATGGTGTTGTTGTTTGCATTAAAGGGCCAAAAATTGATCGAACTGCAAAAAATTCCTCTCCCCTCTAAAGGCTTGGTAAACGCTGTGTGGTCAGGGCATAGACGTCTCTAGCGTTTAAGAAAAATCCCTTGTACGAACGCGCTTCCCTTGACCAGGCTCTCTGGGCTCTGAAACCGCCAGAAGGTGGGGAGGGTGGGCACAGTGGAATCAAAAATTACTGAAAATTGTTGTCAACAGATTTCTGACATGTTGTCAAAACGATGCCATATCGTTTAAGATCCGCAACATATCTTATTTTTTAAGTTCTAAAGGATGGATTGTGGTGAGCTGAATTGACGGACTGGGGAATAATGGCGTTGATGATTGTCGAGTTTCAGGGATCTTGTATGGGAGTCAGCCGATTTCGGGAAGCCGATTTCGGAAAACTGATTTAGGGAATGTTTGTTTTAACTGAACTATGTGAAATTGACCTGGCAAAACATTGACGATGATTCCTGTCTGATTATTGATAAAACAAACAATCAGCGATAATTATCATCTATATTATCGAATAATTTTATGTCTGTAACATCTAGTCATTTCTTGGAAGTAATATACGCTTAACGTGAACATATTCATATATATTTGTCCCGTAAGGCTTGCTGTGCGCATCGTGAATCTCATGTGAAACGAGTGACCAGCTCAACGAACTTCAATATCCAGAGGTTGCAGGGCCTGCTCTCTGGCTTTGCAACTAAAGTTTCGTTATCGTCCTCATGCAGTATCCGCTGTTTCAGCGACTGTGGGGAGTGGTTCACTGGAAACTCCCGATGGTCCGGATGGTCCGGAGGATCCGGAGGATCCGGAGGATCCGCAAGTTCCGCTGGCTTCCCCCTCGCTTTCCGTTCCCCCCGCCCCATCCGCTACGCCGCCGCAATTTTCCGCTCCCGTCTTCCGCTTTTCCGGTCTTGACCGCCTCCGCGACGAACGCTGGCAGCCGGCCCCCGCCGCAGTACGCGACGGCTTCCGGTGCTAAGGAGTTGCGGCCCGTGCTGAATCTCCAAGCGGCTTTCCGGCCCCGGACCCGTCCTGGCGGCGCAACCTCGCCCGTGCCCGTCCCCCCGGCTGCATCACCTCCCGCGCCGGTCTTCGCGGCTGCATCACCTCCTTTGCCCGTCTTCGCGGCGGCATCCCCCGCGCTCTAACCGGTCCCTTTCCTTCGTAAGCCTATCCGCACGGGCTCTTCAAGGCCTTCAGAAGCCTGTCGGACAGTCCCTTGTCTCCCCAGGTCACCGATTCCAGCCCCCCGATGATGTCCGAAGCGCTTCGGCAGGTGGACACCATCCCGCAGGGGACCGGGGCGGGGGCCTCCCCCTCGCCAGCAGGCGGAGATTCCGCCGCGTCAAGGGGGAGGCCGGGGGCACCCGCCCCGGGGCAGCCCGCGCCACCAGACTCCAGGCAGGCCCTCAGCTCCGGGGACACGCCCCGGAACGCGGGGTGGAGCAGGTGGCGGTATACCGCCTGAGCCTGGGACGTCATGCCCGCCGAGCGGCAGGACTCGGCGAGGGTCGCCAGGGCCCAGGCGATGGGCCGCAGTGCGTCTGGGGGAAACGACTCCAGGGGATGCCGGGCCATGAAGTCCAGGAAGAAGTCGCAGGCCTTGGAGGGCCTGCCCGCGGCGGACAGGAAGACCATGACCCTGGCCGCGGCGCCGCTCAGGTTCTCCGGGCCGCCGCCCGCCTCTCCCATTCCTCGGCATAGCTCGGCGGCGCCCTCGGGAAGGGTCTCCAGGCGGGAGATCAGGGCCGCTCCGGTCACCGAGAGGGCCTCGCGCACCTCGTCCACCGGGGGAAGCGAGCGGAGTCCCAGCATGATTTCCAGCGCCGGGGCGAGCCTGCCCGAGGCGGCGAGCCTCGGCACCAGCACGGCCGCGGCCCTGGCCCTGGCCGCGGCGGTCCCGGGGGTGACGGCCATCGACGCCAGCTCCCCGTAGACGCGCAGGCCGTCTTCCAGCCGCCCGAGCTCGGAAAACGACCTCACGATCCTAGCGCCGGCCTTCGAGCGGGCATCCAGCATCGGGGGAAGGGCACCCGTGCAGGCCTCGCCCATGGCCCGGAAGACCTTCTCCGCCCCTTCAGGGCGGGATCTGGCCAGGTACAGCCCGGCCAGCCTCACCAGGACCGCCGCCCAGACGCCGGCGTTCGCGGGCAGGATGTCGTCCAGGTCGGCAATCGAGAAGAAGGCCTCCGCCATGTGGAGGTTTCCCTCCGCAAGGTGCCTTGCCAGCCTGGCCGCCTCAGGGCAGGAGGGCGGGGGCGGGGATGAGGCGGGGGTGGCCGCCGCGAGGGTGGAGGCGGGAGATCCTCCGCCGCCGGCCCCGCCGGCGGCGAGGTTCTCCTCCGGGGGGACCGGAGCGCGGGGGGAGCCGGAAGTTCCGGCGCAGGCCCCTGCGGCACCGGCCGACCCGCCAGTTTTGCCGTTCCCCGGCGGGCCGGGCTTCCGGGCGGGGCGGGGGGGGCTCCCGGAGCCGCCGCCCACGGGAGAGGCGCCGGGGGCTGCCCGGAAGGCACGTTCCACGCCCACTGAAGCGGTATCCGGCGGGGCCGCCGCCTGAATCGGCGCGGCATTCCCGGGGCCCCCGGGGATGTCCTCAGCCTCCCAGGTCCTCTCCGAGGACATGAGGCTTATCATCTCGTGCAGAGCCCTCACCCTCAGGAAGTGGGCATCCTGGGGGTTCCCGAAGGATTCCACGGTGCTCTTCAGCGCCCTGGCCCTGTCGCAGAGGCCGCTCCTGGCCGCTGTCGAGAGCATGGCCCTCAGGGCCAGCCCCCGTGCCCTCTCGGCTTCGGGGAGTTCCGGGGAAGATTCCATCCTCAGGTACACTGCCATGCTCTTGTCCGTGAGGCCGGCCGACTCGAATGCCAGCACCAGGTCCAGCGCGGCCAGGGCCGTGAAGGAGGCGGCCCTGGGGGCGGTCCCCAGCCGCGACATCTCCCGGTGGAGTGACTCCGCCCTGTCGGAGCCGCCGCACAGCAGAAGGGATCTCACGGTCCTCCATGCCGCCTCGCCCAGCTCCGGGATCATGTCCGGCGGCGCCTCGTCAAGCCGGAGCCCCTCGAAGACGTCAGCCGCAGTGCCGGGGGCCCCCGCGGCCAGGGACGCGTTCATGAGGGCGAGGGCAGGCCGGCACATGAGCCACGGTCCGTATGCGGCTCCGGGACTCATGGCGAGCGACCGGTAGAGGGCGCAGGCGGATCTCAGATCCCCCTCCACCCCGAACACGGCAATGATCTTTGAGCCGAGCCCGAAGCGCGCGGTCGCGGCGTCTCCCGTGTGGGGGAGGTTCTCGAAGGCTGCGAGCGCCCTGGCCGCCTCCCTGGAGGATCCCCTCCGCAGGAGGCTCTCCACCCTCCCCGCCAGTATGGCCGCAGCCCTCCCGGCGGCTTCGGGCGGGCATCTGCGGGCAATCCGGGATGGGGGCGGCGGCTCGGCAGGGCTATCCGGCATCCGGAGGGCCGGGGCGGCCAGGGAAGAGGCGAGGGCGCCCTTCGGCCAACCGGCGCCGTCCTCAGGAAGCCCCAGGGCCGATGCGGTCCGGCGTGGGCCGGGGACCGGGTCTCCTCCTGGGAGGGCCCAGGGGTAGCCGGTCGCGGTGGGGGCCTGGCCTGGCCCGGCAGGGAAGGCGGAACCTCCGTCCGGGATGGGGGGGACATTTTCGGGGAACCAGCCTGTCCAGGTCCCGGCCGGACGGGCGGCTCCCGCATCGGATGGGTCCAGGGCAAGCGAGGCAGCCTTGGCTTCGGCCTGGACAGCGGCGGCCAGGGTATCCGCGTAATCGGCGCCGTAGCCGGGACCGCGTCCGTTCAGTGCCGCCAGCGCGAACTCCTCGGCATCGGCGGGGGGCCACGCCGCCGCGGCGGGGCCAGCTGGCAGGGGCAGTTCCGCCGGGCGGGGGGCGGGGCGCCCCTTCGCGGCGAGGCGGGCTGAGAGCCTGGCGCAGGCGTCGAGCTTCATCTGCTCCACCTCCCCGCGGTAGAGGGTCCACGCGACCGATGGGTGGAAGCCGGTCCCGATGGACTCTATCTCCCTCAAGAGCTTCCCGGCCTTGCGGAAGCGCCCCCGGGCGGCGTAGGTGTCCATGATGTCCATGAGCGTCCTGGCCCTCAATGCCTCCACCGACACGTCCCCGCCCCCGGGTCCCACCATGCCCCTGACGAGGCGCTCGGCGTCCGCGACTGCGCCCGCCTTGCACAGCGATTCCGCGAGCCTCTTGGTGCCGATGGCCCAGGGCACGGCGCGGAATTCATTCAGGTACTCGCTGGGCCAGGACTTGTAGGCCTCAAGTGCCATGTCCAGACGTCCCGCGAAGCGGTGGCCCTCCACGATGCACAGGCGCTTCAGTTCCCCGTAGACCGGCCTCACCGGCCAGGGCTCGGGGGGAAGAAGCGAGAGTGTCTCCTGGGCGTTGCGGACGTCGCCAACCTTAGCCCAGGCGCAGGCGGCGGTGCAGACGGCGGGCACCAGCAGTGCGGCCCCGCCGCCGAAGCGCTTCCTGGAGATGGCGGAGTCGAAAACGGCCTGGGCCTTGGCTGGCTCCAGTGAGAGGGCAAGCGCCCGAATCCGGTTTATCTCGGCTCCGGCCAGTATCCCCCTGAAGCCCTCCCGGCCGTTCACGTATTGGAGGGGGAAGCGGTCCCCCGGCGGCTTTCCTGTGAGGGAGTAGGACCGGACCAGGAGGGGCGGCGAAGGCAGTACGATCTCCATCCTGCCCCTCGTGTCGGCGGCAGGGGTCCACCGTCCGTCGTAGACCGAGAGGAGCGTCCTCGAGCCCGCCTCCGGGCCCATCAGGCCTCGGGGGATCCTCTCCACGCGCTGGAGCTCAAGGTACGCGTCGTTCGCCTGGGGGATGTCTCCGGTGCGCAGGGCGTAGTGCATAAGGAAGAAGCTGGCGTAGGCCGACCGGAGGGTGTTCCCGTCCCCGTCCCCCAAGGCGGAGGCGAGTCGGCGTATCTTTCTGGCCCTCTCGTGGGAGCCCAGGTACAGGGACGTGAAGAAGAGCCTCATTGCGATGTTCGCGAAGCTGCCCCCGGGGTCGTGCTCGCAGGCGTTGGCGGCGAAGATCCCGATGCCCTCGTCCAGAGCCGCCAGCGGCCCCGGCGGGGCGGTCGATCCCGTCCCGAAGACGTACCCCGGAAGAGGGGCCGTCACGTGGCGCATCGCCACGCTGAGGCAAACTTCCATGCGCCTTAGCGCCTCCGGTCTGTCCATGTGTGCCTGACCTCTGGTCGGCGGCTTTCCGCAGGGGGCGGAAGCTCCCTGCTGCGGCCCGTGAAGATGGCCGAAGTCCTCCTGCGGCCTGGGGAAGGCCCGCCGGGGAGGGCAAGGGCGGGGCACCGCAAAGGGGGCGGCGCCGTCAGGTCCTGCGGGGCGTGCGCCGCTCGGGGGAGAAGGGGGGGGGCACGTCCAGCTGGGTCGGTTTGGGAGGTCCGGACCTAACCGGCCCGGAATGCGGGGCCGGTGACGGACCGTTCCCGGAGGAAGACGATGGGCCGGGTTTCGGCGGAGCCGGAAATTCGGGCCCCTTTAACAATGATGGCCTCGGGCGACCGGAAAAGTCAGTCCGGGGGCATTGAGACGGGCAATGGGTGCCCCGGGTCCGACCGGGGCCCGGAGGCGGCCGAGGGGATCCCAGGGGCCCGGAGGCGGCCGAGGGGATCCCAGGAGCCCGGAGACGGCCGAGGGGATCCCAGGAGCCCGGAGACGGCCGAGGGGAGCCCAGGAGCCCGGAGACGGCCGAGGGGAGCCCAGGAGCCCGGAGACGGTCGAGGGGATCCCAGGGGCCCGGAGGCGGCCGAGGGGAGCCCAGGGGCCCGGAGGCGGCCGAGGGAGCCCAGAGGTCAGCCAGGGGGGGGACGAAGACGACCGAGGGGGGCCGCGGGATCCGTCCGGGAGACGTCAGGGGAGCCAAGGGAGTACGGAATTCCCGCTTTCGGCGAGAGTAATCGCTTCATGCCAGAATTCCCGCTCCTGGCGGTGGCGGATGCTCTGCTTCCTTGAGGCCGTGCTCCGGTTCCTGAGTCGGAAGTCCGGGCTATCAGGTCGGATGACATGTCATATGGGGCGCTGGGATCATGTCCTGGAAGCTTGATGCCGGGTTCCTGCGGCTGAGGCTGTACGAGGGAACGTGATTGATGGCGTCTCATTGCCGGAAAGCCGTTCTGGAGCCTGAAGCCCTGGAGCCTTGGACGCCGGTGCCGGAAGTCCGGCGGCGGCCCTGGAAGCAGGTTGGCGGATGCGGTGCCGGATGATTCGGTCCCGGAGCTTCCCGGACTTGCCGGAAGCGCGGGGCCTGGATCCGGATGCTCCGGACAGGGGCAGTGATGCAGCTTTCTCGGAAGACAATGAGCCTGACAGGCGGGGAAGTTAGGAAGGCGAACGGAGAAACGGAATTTGGTTGGATCCGCAATCCCTGTGCCTGAAGGGGGAGGGGGGAATGCCCGGTGTTGAATCGGACGCGAACGGACGCGGAAAGGTTACGTGAAGAATCTATACCAAAACGGGAGAAAGCTCAAGGGCAAATAGGGGAAAATGGGGGTCATGCGAATAAAAAATGTTGCCCCGGATGGGGATTATAAGGATCTGGGCTTATGTCTCATGCGTTTTCTTCAAAAGAATTGATGCTAACGTCAATTTTTTGAAGGGGTTTAAACCTTCGGCGGGAGGTGCCGATTGTCCAGGGTTAGGAAGGACAAGGATTCCCGCGTATAATTGATACTCCTGTCAATTTTCCGAAATCGGGCACAGAACGCCAGATTCGGGAAATATACTAGCTGATTGCATATTCTCTCCTGCATGGTCAGAATCGATTGGCTCCCATATAACATATTTGAGATAAAGCAGTTCACGGATTAGCTGGCGACCACGGTGATACGGAGAGTCCAATCGTGGAGGGCAATCGGCCGAATGTGGTTTTGATCATCCGGGCATCTGGGGACATCCGCTCCCCAGAATGAGGGATGGAGGGAATTGACGCTGGTGTCAATTTTTTCAGAATCCTCCGGGATATGCCGGGATATGGTCGGATGTCAGAGGATGTGAGGGGATGTTGGAGAATGTGAAGGATGATGGAGGAAGGTGGGGGATGTCTTGAGCCCGATGGGGGAAGTCCCGTGATGAAGGGGGATGTGGGAAGGAACGCCAGGGTGCGTCTGAGTTTGCCGAAAGGATGGGGCAGGATACAGGTTCGAGTGAGGCTAGCTGCCGGGTGCGGTTTTAACAACCCGGCAGCTGGAGCGTTACGTGCCAAAGCCTCATGTCGAGAAGCGCCCGCATCCGCGTGCGATGAAGGATGCTGGCGCACATCCTCCCCGTCTTCAGCCGCCGTTGTCTTCACTTGACTGAAGTCAGGTGGGTTCTGCCAGGCATTGAATGACCGGAAGCCTTGGGAGACGAGTCCAGGAAACGGGATGCAGGACGATGGCCCGCCTGCGCCGCTTTCGGAAGGATGTCGGCAGGGGCGTGTCGCGGGCGGGCGGCGCGGGAGGTCTGTCGGCGGCCCCGGGGGGGAATCGTCAGGGTCCGGCGGAGAAAGGTGTTGAACAGACTGTTTGTTGTGATTGATTAGAGGCAGAATACGCAAGATATAGGCATATTTGTAATATGTATAATTTCGTGCAAAATGGGGGCCTGCATCCGGTACAGGCCTTCAGGAACCGGGCGGGCATCCGGAGTCTGCATCCGGGCATCCGCCGCCGCCTCCGTGATGCGGATGCGCGCCTGCATCCCGAAGTTGACGTGATACGTCGATTTGACAGCCGCTTCCGGGCCATGTCGGCCTCCCAGGCCGCGTTCGGAGCATCCCGGAAATTGACGCGATCCGTCAATTCCGGGGCTCGTCCTGCGTCTGGACTGCCTCGCCGGCGGACTCAATGGAAGCGCGGGCCCATCCGGACAGTGTTCAGGGTGCGATCCGTCAACCGGGCGATTGTCACCTTGTGCCCCAGTCCCCGGCTCGTTCCGGCAGGATCCGGGCAGCTTCCGATTCCCGGCGGGGAGCCATTGCCGGGATCCTAAGCCGTAACGTCTTGCAGTACAAGGATTGGTCACGAGCCCAATCTCTGCCGAGCGGGTTCGCGGCTCAGGTTCGGCTCCGGAGCATCCCCAAGACAATGACGGGAGAGATTGCCTCTCCCGCACATCACCATGTGGTGCCGTGATGTGGTGCCGTGGCCTGGACGCGTCCCGGGAACATTATCGGGACAGTGGATGGGACGGCTTGTTCTCGGGCGTCCCGGGCCAGGATGTGGAGGATCTGGACGCGTTAAGCCGCAGGTGCCGACCGCCCTGGCCTGATGGCACGGTGCTCGGGAGTTGCGTCCGGCCGTGAGATGCTGTCCGCGGCCGGACGGGCGTCCGGATCAGTATAGGGCGGTCATCTCCCAGACAATCGGCAAGAGCTCCATGACCCGTGCCGGAGCTTTGAAGATTTCCGGCAGTCCTGCTTCCCCGCCCCGCAAGAACGTGCCTCATGGGCGCGGCCGAAGGTGAGGGCAAAAAAAATTGTCTGGAGCCGCGAACGGACCGCGAGGGCATGCGGACAATCTGTGTTTATGGAACCCGGCTGGCATGATGGAGGAACGTGTTGGAAATTGACGTCAGTGTCAATTTTCTTTAGGCTGATTACGTGTCAGGCAGCACGCTGGCGCGACCGTCCATGTGCCGGGTTCCATGTAGAGCGAATGAAAATTGACGCGCGAGTCAATTTTGTCAAAATTGCCCGGATGTCCAGAATTGGCCGGATGTCAAGAGAGGAAGAGCAAGTCCCGCATGGGAGATGATGTCCAGGTGATTGCAGGAGCCTGTCTCCTGGACTTGACGCATGTCGTGAGGAGGAGGGGGAAATTGACGTGAACGTCAATTGTTTCAGGATGTGGCGGATGTGCCAGAGGGGCAGATTGTGCCGGAAGTGCGGGAGGTAAATATACGCGCCTCGCGGACTTGCCTCTGCCGGAGAAATCGTTGTGGAGTGACGCGCTGTCCTTGCCCGGTAAATATCATCTTTCGGCAATGGCACGGCAGATATCATGCATGCCGGTGCTTCGGCATCTGCCATAATTATCTGTTCCTCTGTAGCTTGACATTTTTTCCAACTTCGGACGGGCCGGCCTCCACGGACATGGGGATTTGTCGCCCTCAGGCTGGTAAGGGGACATGTTAGGAAAGGGCTTTGACGCCAAGGACATCGGAACGGGATCCTCTCGGGGCGGGGAGCTTCGGTGACGGCTGGGCCGCGCTGTTCGCCGGAGGGGTTCCGGGAGGATCGCCAGGATGCGGCGGAAAGCCGACGGGGTACCCCGAGGCTTCGGCGTGATGGCGGTGCGGTCTCCATGCCGGCAGGCTGTCGCGTGTTGACACTTGCCCGTCGCAATGGACTCCTGGCCTGAAGGGGGCGGGAGGCCGCAAAGTCCTCAGGGGGCGTCCGCCCTCCCGGTGCGGGCACCAGACCTGGTCCCGCATGGTCCTGCCGTGTCCTGACGGGGAGGTGCCATAGCTTAGGGTCACTGCCCTCGTTTCGGATTACTGATTACCGCCCTCGTTTCGGATTACAGGGAGAAGAGTTCCGGCACGTGACAGGCTCCGGATCCGGAGCCCGGCGGAGCTGCCCCCTGCGGGCTACGGCGGACCGCCGTCAGGGGCCGTCTCCGGGCGGAACGGGAGGAATGATGTCGACTCCCCCTGCGGGCGACACGCGCCTCTGGGAGGCGCCGGAAGTCCCTGTCCCTCTCCCGGATCCTCCCCGGGACCCTTCCGTCCGGCCCGTTCCTCCGGTCGCCCGGACCCTTTCCCGTCTGGTCCTCAGGGACGCTCGGGGAGTTCGGTGAATGTCCCGTCGTTTCCGGGGGTCATTCCCTTCAGTCCGGTCAGGTCGGCGGGATTGCGTCCTGAGGGTCCCTTGACGGGGAAAAATGATAAGGTTATAACTGGATAGGGCGTACCCGTTTGTCAATCAGCGCCCCGCCGGGCAGGCGCGTAGCCCCCTGCGAGAACCCCTGCCCCGGGGAGGACCCATGTACGAGAAGTGCTCCCAGGCCCTGGCCTCCCATGCCGCCGCGGTCTTCACCACCATGACGCGGAGGGCCCCTTCCAGGGTGGAGGTGAGCCAGGGGAGCCGGAAGGCGCCTCTCATGCGCTTCACGCTGGGGGAGAGGGTGGACTTCAGGGGGGTGGCCGAGCACGGCTCGAGGGTGAAGGGCTACTTCATATGCGCCTTCGATGCCATGGATTCCGCCGTCTCGTTCGCCCGAGACATAGCCGCCTACCTGGGCCTCCCGGCATCCAGCTCCAAGGCGGAGACCGACAACTACGTTGGGGAGTTCCTTAACGTGGTGATAGGCCTCACCTGCTCCGCCTGGGCCGAGCACGGGCTCAGGGTGGACTTCTCCCCCCCCGAGAGGCTCCAGGAGCACTCCATCGACCAGGACCACCTGGCCGGCCATTGCTGGAGGGTTGCCATAGAGGCCGACGGCCGGTACACGACCACGCTTTTTCTGAATTTCCTGCCCGAGTCCCCCGCTTCCGGGACGATTCCGGGCTGAGGGTCCCGGCGGGGCTGCCGGACCTCGGAGCTCCCGCGCTGCGGCCCGCCCGCCTGTGCCCCGGAGACGAGCGGGTCGTTGCCGTCTGCGTCGGGGTCGCCCGGGCTTCAGGTCTTGGCGGGCTTCCTGAGCCTTCTCATCTATCAGGAGGAGGCATCGGTCGTCCCGGCCCACCCTCATCCTGAACCCTTCCAGTCCGTCCCAAGGCATCCGCCAGACGTCTTCCGGGCCTTCCCGTCATCAGTCTTCCGACCCTGGTCCTCCTGCCTTGATACCCCGGGCTCCCGGTCGCCAGGTCCACGTCATTTCTGCGCCCTGCTGCTCCCGGATCTGGGATGTCCGGCCGGGGCAAGGTTTCCGGTCGGAATCTGGGTCCCGTCCGTCAAGCTTTCGGACGGGCTACGGCGGCGGTCGCGCCTCCCACCCTTCTCTTCCTGAAGCCGCGTCAGGGTCCGGTCGAGGATGCAGGACTTTTCGGGGTTCCCGGGCTTG
>JAISEQ010000327.1 GCA_031264045.1 Deltaproteobacteria bacterium | reverse complement strand
AGAAGGAGTCTGTCTCACTTCTAAGCATGTAATTAACCTCTGCCATCGCCTGTTTCAACTTGGGGATAAACTGCCGAATTATCGTGACAATCATCCCTATCGTCAGGATCTGTTGCGGTTTGTCTGGAGAGGCAACGATGTTCGGGTTGTCTATGGGGTAGATTGTTGTCGGACCTGGAAACGGCTTCGCGATAATCGGACAGCGAAACCGGTGCGAGGACGATGGGGCCGGGACCCGGCGAGTCGATTTTGATGCTGAACCTGCGACGGAGCTTGATTATAAAAAGATGGGCGATGAGAGTGAAGAGTATATGTCGCCTCCAGCCTGTCCAGGACCTGACCTCGTAATGGTCCATCCCCAGGTAATCCTTGCACTCCTTGAGGCACTGTTCGATGGACCATCGCATCAGGTCCGGAGTCCGTATCATTTCACGCGTGGCATCCAGCGTTGAGATGGCGGAAGCTATCATCCAGGCTGGTATCTGCTTCCATTGAGCTGCCATGAGTGAAATCCTGATGTGAGGGGAAAAGATACCGGAAATGGTAAAACTTGATTCCACTGCGAAAACTTCTCCCGCCTCGCAATGTGAGGGTGTACGCTGTGCGTCCTCGGCAACTAAAGCACCTCCATTTATGCCAAATCTGCGCCAGTTCGCGATGCCTTGTCTAAGAGCTCTTGCCTCTGAAAGGTCAAGTGAAAGAGTTTTTGAAGTGGAATCAAGATTTGCTCGGAAATCCGCCTGACTGGAGGTGAGGCGGCATTTGCAGGCAAAACCATCGCGAGTGTCACGGCGTGATGCTGCTTTTGATCTGACGTCATCGCGCATAACCGTCCGTTGCCGTTTAGCCGCATTGGGAGGGTGGTGTGAAGCTCAGGCGGGGAGCCGGGGAACCCTTGAACGTATGCCGGAAGGGTATGAAAGATATCCGGTCGCGTTCGGACGGAGGTGGACGGAGGGAGAGGGGGAGATAAGAGAAAGACTCAGCCGCATTAGGCGGATCCGGGCTTTACGACGGAATCGTGCCGGCCGCAGGATGCCGGAACGGCCCGGTCTCGGGGAGGGACCGGCACTTTCCCGGAAGGACGGGCCGCCGCTTCGCCGGAGAATTCCGGTCGGGATCGGAGGTTCCCGCGGCAGGTCGTTTTCACCTCGTCCCGGGCTCCTGCGCGGAAGTTGCCTGCGGAATTTTCAGGGACAGGGCGCTCCGTGATTCGCCGCGGGCGGGGCGCGGACGTCCCGCTCGCCCCCGGCATGAGGACATCCGCTCCGGGAGCCTTTCGGCCAGTCCGGCAGGCGGAGCCACGGGCCGCTTCCGTGTCCGGAGGGGCCGCTTCACGGGCGGGGACGCCGCTTCCGGGAAATGCCTTAGGTTCTGCGGAGGCGGACCCGGATCGGAAGCGGCCCTCCCGGGAGGTCCCGGCGAGGGCGGCGCTGGGTGCCAACTGCCAACATGGGCATTAACCTCGGGCATTAAGAAGATGCCAACCTCAGGTATGCCGGACGTGTCCGCTCCCCGTGCATGTCCCCCAAGCGGCGTTTCGTTTCGGGGGACCGCAAGCTGGTGGGAATCCTCATCGCCGGGGCTGGCACGTCAATTGCTATGGGTTTCCCGGCCCGCGGCGCCCCGGAAGAGGCGCGGGCCCGGAAAGGCGCCATGAGGATGTTTCAGAAGGGCCACCCGAGGCTGTTTCCCCCGAACCCGTCGGGTCCGGAAGCGCGTCCGCCGCGCGAGGGCGGGGCTTCGGGATCTCCGGGTTCCGCGGCCGCGAGGGCGACGGGGTGGTTCAAGCCGGAGGAGTTCCTGAAGCTCATTGTCATGTGCAGGAACGCGGAGATCCTCAAATCTCTTAATGACGGCGGTTGTTAAAATTGCTTTGATACGCTAATATCGGTTCGCACGGCTTTTTTTACCGCCCGGGTACTGCGCCCGGGCCCCGTCCGTACCCGCCTTCCGGAGAGGCGGCCTTCCGGCGCACCGAAAACGCGCGGCCGCGCCGGTTTCGGAGCGTGAAACCCCCAACTTGCCCCGGGGCCCGTGCCCGGCGGATCTCCTTCAGGATTTTATGGCCCAGGACGACAGGACTGCCAAGAGCCGCGTCAACATCGTCTACCGAAGCAAAGAGGATGACAGGGCCGAGGTCGAGCTCCCCTTCAAGGTGCTGGTCATGGGCGACTTCACCCGGAAAGAGGACCCCGCGTCCCTGAACGAGCGCGAGTCCATCCCCGTCACCGCCGACAACATCGACTCCGTCATGAGGGCGCTGGCCCCCCGGGTCGATATATCCGTCCGCGACATCCTCCGGGGGGAGGAGGATTCGCGCGTTCCGGTGAAGCTCCGCTTCGAGAGCCTGGAAGACTTCACCCCGAAAAGGCTTGCCGAGGACATTGCCCCTCTCCAGGAGGCCATGGCCCTGAGGCGCCGCCTCCTCGCGGCCCGCGCGGCCCTTTCCGAAAAGCCAGGGCTCGCGCTCGAGCTTCAGGGGCTCCTGTCCGGGGACGGGGCGCGGGCGGGGCTCCTGGCCGCGCTGGGAAAAGGGCCGGGATCGGGACCGGCCGGGAAATAGGGCAGCGCCGCCGGCAATTCTGGCACGCCCGCCGCGGCGGGACTTCAACTTCATGAGGTGGAGAACCATGGGAAAGGAAACTTCCGTTGCCCCCAAGGAAAGGGTCAACATAGTCTACAAGCCGGCCACCGGGGACCAGAAGGCCGAGGTCGAGCTCCCCAACAAGGTCCTGGTGGTGGGGGATTTCACCGGAAAGGCGGACGATCGGCAGGTGGAGGACCGCGCCCCGATATCCGTCGACAAGGACAACTTCGACGACGTGCTGAAGGGCCAGGCCCTGTCGATCGACCTGAGCGTCGACAACAGGCTCTCCGAGGAGCCGGAGGCCAAGATGGCGGTCCACCTGGACATAAGCTCGCTTAAGGATTTCACCCCCGACGCGGTGGCCGAGGCGGTGCCGGAGCTGAAGCAGCTCCTGGAGCTCCGGGAGGCGCTGAAGACCCTGAAGGGCCCGCTCGCGAACGTGCCCGACTTCCGCCGCAAAATCCAGGAGATCGTGAAGGACGACGCCGCCAGGGCAAAGCTGAACGAGGCTCTCGGGCTCGACAGGGACAAGCCGGCGGGGTAATCCCGTCCGGGCGGCGCCTCCGGCCCCGCGCCTTCCGCCGCCCCGTCATGTCCGGGCCGTCCCCGGCCCGGGGGACGCCCGTCCCGCGGCTTCGCGCAGAAATCCGGAAAGGTTCGCGCTGAAATCCGGAAAGGATTCGGTCCGGCGGCGCCGGGCGCGAAGACGGCCGGGACGGCGAAGCCGGAACGCCGGCCTCCGGCGGGGCCTGGCGGCCCTCCGGCGGCCGGACCGCAACCACTTAACACCAGGCTGGAGTAAGAGAAATGGCTGAGGAAGAAAAAGCGGCCGCCGGGGCTGAAGGGGCGGCGGGGGAAGCTGAAGGCGATCTCCTGGACCAGATAGTGGAGGCCTCCAGGCTCAGGCCGGGAGACACCGGCTACACCGCCACCAAGGCGGGCCTCCAGGCGTTCCTGTCCGAGCTCATCTCGACCGACCCGGACGCGAAGATATCGAGCGCCCTGGTCGACAACATGATAGACGAGCTCGACAGGAAGCTCTCCTCCCAGGTGAACGTCATCATGCACGACGAGTCCTTCCAGAAGCTCGAGAGCTCCTGGAGGGGACTGAAGTACCTGGTGGACCAGACCGACTTCAGGCAGAACAACCGCCTGGAGTTCATGAACGTTTCCAAGGACGATCTGCTGGCCGACTTCCAGGACAGCCCGGAGATAGTCAAGTCCGGGCTCTACAAGCAGGTATACCAGGCGGAGTACGGGCAGTTCGGCGGCAAGCCCTTCGCGAACGTCGTGGCCAACTACGAGTTCGGCCCGGGGCCCCAGGATCTGGAGCTTCTCCGCAACGTGGCCGCCGTCTCGGCCATGAGCCATGCCCCCTTCATAGCGGCTACGGACAAGAAGTTCTTCGGCATCGACAGGTGGTCGGATCTCCCGAACCTCAAAGACCTCCATTCCATCTTCGAGGGGCCGCAGTACGCGGCCTGGAGGTCCTTCAGGGAGAACGAGGACGCCCGGTACGTCGGCCTCACCATGCCGAACTTCCTCCTGAGGCTCCCCTACGGGCCGGACACCGTGCCGTCCAAGTCCTTCAACTTCGTGGAGGAGGCCGCCGAGACCGAGGACTTCTGCTGGGGGAACACCGCGTTCGCCTTCGCGGCGAGGCTGAACGACAGCTTCGCGAAGTACCGCTGGACGACCAACATCATAGGCCCCCAGGGCGGAGGCGCGGTCGAGAACCTTCCCCTCTACCAGTTCGAGGACAAGGGCTCCATCCAGACCCGGATCCCCACGCAGGTCATGATTTCCGAGCGCCGGGAATACGAGCTCGCGGAGGAGGGCTTCATCGCCCTCACCATGCGCAAGGACTCCGACAACGCGGCCTTCTTCTCGGCGAACTCGGTCCTGGCGGGAAAGGTCTTCCCCAACACCCCCGAGGGCAAGGCGGCCCAGACCAACTACAAGCTGTCCTGCGAGCTGCCGTACATGGCAATCATGAACAGGCTCGCCCACTACGTCAAGGTCATGCAGAGGGAGAACATCGGCACCTGGAAGTCCAGGGCCGACCTGGAGCGCGAGCTGAACGTCTGGCTCAGCCAGTACGTGACCCAGATGGACGATCCGGACCCCGTGACCCGCTCCAAGCGCCCGCTCCGCATGGCGCGGATTACGGTCAACGACGTCGAGGGCGATCCGGGCTGGTACTCGGTGAGCATCATGGCCACGCCCCACTTCAAGTACATGGGCGCGAACTTCACGCTCTCGCTCACCGGGAAGCTCGACAAGTCGTAGCTCCGGAAACCCGGACGGGCTCCGCCCGGGCGCCTTCCGGTCCCCGGCCAGGGTTCCGGACCGGACTCCGGTCCCGGCCCCTGCCCGGCCGTCGCCGGCCGGTCCGGACGGATCTCCCTTTCCGCGCCGTGCCGGCCTGTCCTCGGGAACAGCCCCGGGAGAGCCTTCCGGAACGCCCCGTCCCGATCCTGACGGCAGGCGCCTGAAGTCCCCTCTCCCGGCCGAACAGTATCAGGGCGCGTCCGTTCCGGGCAGACCGGGCTTACCGGGAGACCTTTCCGGGCCGCACGGGCTTCCGGCGTCTCCGTTCCCGACCGCCAGAGCTTCAGGAGTCCTCCGTTACCGGCCGCGCGGCTTCCGGAGTCTCGGCTCCCGCAGGGCGCGGCCCGTTCAGGCCGTTCGAGGACGCGGGGACGCGAGGCGTCCGGTGACCGGACCGCCGGTTCCGTCCGGCTCCGGTCGGATACCGCCCCCGCAAACGTTCCGGTTCGCCGGGGTAAGCCAAGACCGGGCCGGGGGGCGCGGCATCCTGGCATGAGCGGCGCGCCGGGCTCGGGCCCCCCCCGGCCGTCCGGCGCGCCGGGCCCGGTGGAAAACTACAACTCGCGCGGTTCGGTTTCAGGCGTCCGACGCGGCGGCAGACGACGCCGGCTCCCGCGGGAAAGCGCCCGGGACCGGGCCCGCGCGGCGGCGCCGCAGCCGGCACCGCCGCCACGACGGAGAGACGAATGCAGGGAAGCGACATCAGGGCTCTCATCTCCAAGCTGAACACGGTCTCCACCCGCATCCTCTACGAGGCTGGAGGCCTTTCCGTCTCGCGGACCAACTACGAGGTGGCGGTCGAGCACTTCCTGTTCAAGGCCCTGGAGGACAAGGAGATCGACATCCATCTCGCGGCCGTCCGTTACGGGCTGGACATCCCGAAGCTTGTCCAGCACCTGAACCAGGCCCTCGAGAACTTCACCAGGGGCAACACCGGGAGGCCCACCTTCTCCCCCGTGCTCCTGGATCTCCTGGAGTCCGCCTGGATCACCGCCTCGGTGGACCAGGGCTACCCCTGGATCCGCACGGGGTCGATCCTCATAGCCTACCTGAAGCGCCCGGGCATCTTCAGCCAGGGGGGCACGCTTCCCGAGCTGTCGAGGATCCCCCGCGAGGAGCTGGAGAGGGACTTCAGGGACGTCACCGCCGGCTCCAGGGAGGACGCGGCGCTTGAGCCCAAGAGCGGCCGGGAGACCGAGGAGGCGGCCGAGGCGGGGGCCGGGGGCGGGTTCATCGCCCAGTTCTGCGAGGACTTCACCGCCAAGGCGGCCGGGGGGAAGATTGACCCGGTCTTCGGCCGCGACGGCGAGATCCGCCAGATGGTCAACATCCTGGCCAGGAGGCGGAAGAACAACCCCATCCTGGTGGGCGAGCCGGGCGTGGGGAAAACGGCCGTCCTGGAGGGCCTGGCCCTGAGGATAGTGCAGGGCGACGTGCCCGACGTGATCCGGAACGTCACCCTGGTCGGCCTGGACATGGGCCTTCTCCAGGCCGGGGCGAGCATGAAGGGGGAGTTCGAGCGCAGGCTGAAGGGGGTCATAGACGAGATCAGGTCGAGTCCCAGGCCCATCATCCTCTTCATAGACGAGGCCCACATGCTGATAGGCGCCGGAGGGGCGCAGGGGGGGGCGGACGCGGCGAACCTCCTGAAGCCCGCCCTGGCCAGGGGGGAGCTCAAGACCTGCGCCGCCACCACCTGGAAGGAATACAAGAAGTACTTCGAGAAGGACGCCGCCCTGGCCCGCCGCTTCCAGCTGGTGACCCTGGAGGAGCCGTCGATCGAGACCGCCGCGCTCATACTCCGCGGCCTTAGGGACTCCTACGAGCTGTCCCACGGGGTGCTGGTCCGCGACGACGCGCTCTCGTCCGCCGCCGAGATGAGCGGACGCTACATATCGGGGCGCTTCCTTCCGGACAAGGCCGTCGATCTCCTGGACACCGCCTGCGCCCGCGTCAAGGTGGGGCTCGCCTCCAAGCCGGCCGAGCTCGAGGACCTCGAGCGCTCCGTCCAGGCCCTGGATCGGGTGATAGGCGGCATGGAGCGCGATCGGGACGACGGCAACGACGTGGACGGGGAGAAGCTGGCCGGGCTCCGGCAGGAAGCGGTGGCGGACAGGGAGAAGGCCGAACGGGTCCGGGCATCCTGGCTCGGCCAGCAGGCGGCGGCCCGGGCCCTGATAGCCGCCCGCTCCGAATATCTGGCGGCCCTGAAGGCCGGGACCGGAACGGCGGCCCCGTCCGGGGCGGCCGGGCCCGGGGCCGGATCCGGAGACGGTGCCGGCGGGGAGCGGGAGGCCGCCTCCCCGGAGTCCGGGCCCGCCCCCGGAGACCGGGAGCTTCCGGCGGCCGCCGCGGGATCCGCCGATCCGGCGGCCGTCCCTCCCCCGGACCCCGAAACCCTGAGGAAGGCCTTCGAGGAGGCCAAGGAAGCCTTCGCCAGGGCCGGAGGCGAGGAGCCCCTCCTGGACGTCGAGGTGTCCCCGGACGTGGTGGCCAAGGTGGTCTCCGACTGGACCGGCATCCCCCTGGGCCGCATCGCGGCCGGGCAGGCGGGGCTCATGGCCGATCTGGAAAACCGCCTGGGAGAGCGCATCAAGGGCCAGGAAGTCGCCCTGAAGGCCATAACCAAGGTCATCCAGGCCTCCAAGGCCGGGCTGAGGGACCCCTCTACGCCCATGGGGGTGTTCCTCCTGGTCGGTCCGTCCGGGGTGGGCAAGACCGAGACGGCCATGGCGCTCGCCTCGCTCCTCTTCGGGGACGAGGGGAGCGTCGTCACCATCAACATGTCCGAGTTCCAGGAGAAGTTCACCGTGACCAGGCTAGTGGGGAGCCCTCCGGGCCTGGTTGGCTACGGCGAGGGTGGCGTCCTGACGGAGGCCGTGCGCCAGCGGCCCTACTCGGTGGTGCTCCTGGACGAGTCCGAGAAGGCCAGCGTGGACGTGATGAACCTCTTCTACCAGGTCTTCGACAAGGGGGTCCTGTCCGACGGGGAGGGCAAGGTCATAAGCTTCCGGAACACCCTCATCATCCTCACCTCGAATCTGGCGACGGACATAATCGAGAGCGCCGCCAGGGCCGTCCCGCCGGTCACGGACGACGAGCTCCTGGACGCCATCAGGCCCACGCTGAACAACCACTTCAAGCCGGCGCTCCTCGCCCGCATGACGGTCGTCCCCTACAGGGCCCTCGCCGCCGAGGCCCTGGCGTCCATCACCCGCATCAAGCTGGACGCGCTGGCCGCGAGGGTCAGGACCAACAACGGCATGGAGCTCCGCTACACTGACGGGCTGGTCGACTCCGTCGTGAGCCGCTGCCGCGACGTCGAGACGGGTGCCCGCAACATAGACGCGGTCCTAGCCTCGGGCGTCATGCCGCCGCTGGCCAGGGAAATCCTTAGCCTCATGAGCACCGGCGAGAAGGTCCGCAGGACGCTCTCGCTGGGCGTGGACGACGGGGGAGACTTCACTTTCGACTTCTCGTGACGGGAACGCGGTGCCGGGCAGCCAGTCGGCGCTCCCTTCCCCCCCCCTCCCTCATCATCATCATCATCATCTTATTCTTCTTCGTTCTTCTTCTTCAACGAAATCGGCATCGACTTCTTCAACGAAATCGGCATCGATGTCGCCGGCGTCCCGGCTTGCCGGCCCCGCCGCCTGCGGCCGGGGTAGAGGTTGGTGCCCGGCCTTGAGCATGGCTATAATGCGGACCTGATCGTGGCACGCCCGGGCGCTTCGCCGCCGCGCCCGCCTCCCCGCCTGACAAGCCTGACCTGCCTCCCGCCCGGGCCGTCAGGCCGAGGATTCCGAACATTGATTCCCCCGGACGACATAGACAGGGGCAGCGCGTCCTCCCCGCACGACGGCCGGTCTTCCGGCCAGGGCGGGGACGTGCCCGTCGATCTCCTGGACACGGACGACTGCGATGCCCCTTTCGACGACTTCGAGCCGTCCGGCGAGGATCCGATAGTCCTGGACGAGTCCGACCTTCCTGCGGACGCGGACTTTCCCGGCCCGGTGCCCGAGGACGGGGACGCTTTCCGCCGGGGATCTCCCGAGACCGATCCGCCGCGTTCGCCCCGGAGCTTCCGGCCGTCCCGGGCGGGCCGCCCCGAGGCCCCGGCCATCGGCTTCGGGACCGCGTTCGCCGCGGAAGAACCGGACTTTTCCGATACGGCCTCCCCCTCGGCCGATGCGGACATCCCGGAAAACGCGGGCGACGAGCCGGCGTCCGCAGGCGGCCCCGCGACCGTGCCCGGTGAGGGCGGTCCCGATCCGCTAGGGAAGCTTCCCCTTCCCGATCCCGCCCCCGTTTCCGCAGGCGGTTCGCCCGCCGTCCCGCCCGGCGGGCCTCCGGTGAGCCCCGCGGCCGGAGCCGGCCCTGTCCCCGCCGAAGCTTCCCTCCCGATTTCTCCGGAACCGGCAGGCCTGTCCGCCGCTTCGCCGCCGCCGGTGCAGAGGCCTCCGGAGCCGTTATCGCCGGAGCGGACTCCCCCGAAACCGATGCCGCCGGAACCGACGGAACCGGTGCCGGCCGCAGGGGCGCCGGATCCGGCATCCGCTTCCTCTCCGGGCGAGAGCCTGTTTCCGCCGGATCGCCCGCAGGCCCGGGCTTATCGGGAAGGAATCTCCCCCTCGCGGGAAGCGCCCCCCGCCGGGACCGCGACCCTCCCGTTCAGGGACCTGTACCCCGAACTTCAGACGTCGATTATCCTGGACGACATAACCGAGCTGACCCCTCCTCCCGTAAAGGTGCATGCCAGGGAGCCGGCGCCCGCCGGACGGAGGGGCGGAGCCGTCGGCGGGGAGAGGGCGGGAGAGGGTTTCGATTCCCGCTTCGCGAGTTCCCTTGAGACTCCCTCGGACGCGGAGCTGGAAGGCCTGGACGCGGGCGGGCCGGTGCCGGGACGGGGCGGGGACGCGGGCCTCCCCCCGCCGCGGGCCGAAGCCAGCGGCCCTGCCCCAGGCCTTGATCCGGAACCGGAGGAAGACGGGGTCCTGAAGGATCTTCACGCCATTCTCGAGCGCCATCTCCCCGATCGCCCCGAGGCGAGGGAGGGCATCCTCCACTCCCTGGAAGCGATGCTCCGGTCGATGGGGCCGGAGGCCGAGCTCGGAGCTCCGGTCATAGACGAGATCATAAGCCGCCTGGACGTCCTGATGAGCGCCCAGCTGGACGAGGTTCTGCACCACCCGGACTTTTCGGGGCTTGAGAGGACCTGGCTGTCGCTGAAGTATCTTGTGGACAGGGCGAACTTCCAGGAGAACATCCAGATACAGATCCTGAACGTCACCAAGGAGGAGCTCTACTACGATCTTACCGACAGCCCCGAGATCGTGCGCTCTTCGGTGTTCCGCCTGGCCTATACGGAGGAGTACGGCCAGTACGGGGGCAAGCCCTACGCGGTGATGCTCGGCGCTTACGAGTTCCAGGCCAAGCCCGAGGACTACGCGGTCCTGAGGCAGATTTCCGCCGTCGCCGCCATGGCGCACGCCCCGTTCATCACGGACGTGGGCATAGGCTTCTTCGGCCTGAACAGGTGGTCCGAGCTCTCGGGCATCGCTGATCTCTCCACCATCATGGACGATGCCCGATACGCCCCCTTCCGGGACCTCCGCGGCCGGGAGAACTCGCGCGCCCTGGCCCTGGTGCTTCCGGGGTTCCTGGCCAGGCTCCCCTACACGCCCTTCTCGCGCTACGTCGGAGGTTTTAACTACGGGGAATCTGTCACCGACGCCGACCGGGACTTCGCGTGGGGATACTCGTCCTTTCTCCTGGTAGCCCGCATGGCTGGCAGCTTTGCCCGCTACCGCTGGTACACCGACTTCACGGGCGTGGACGGGGGGGGGCTCGTGGACGATCTCCCCAGTCTCGAGTTCGAGTCCATGGGGAGCGTCCAGGCGAGGATCTCGGTCCGGGCGATCATCGGGGAGAGGCTCGAGAACCAGCTCTCGAGCTACGGCTTCCTGCCCCTGTGCGCCATGGGGAGCACCGGCACGGCCTCCTTCAACAGCGCCCAGTCGGTGCTGAGGATTGTTCCCCCGCGCCCGGGAGGGAACCTCCAGGAGAACATGAACCAGCGGATTTCGACCATGCTCCCCTACATGATGGTCATCTACCGCCTGGCCCACTACATAAAGGTCCTCCAGCGCGAGAACATCGGCACGTGGAAGGACTCAAACACGCTCCAGCGCGAGATAAACCAGTGGATAGGACAGTACGTTACCGACATGGACAGCCCGTCCCCGTCCATCAGGGCCAAGAGGCCGCTGAGGAGCGCGCAGGTGGAGGTCACGGATCTTCCCGACACGCCGGGCTGGCACCAGATGATCATCCACGTCCGACCGCATCTGAAGTTCATGGGGGCGAGCTTCTCCCTCACCCTCATGGGCCGTCTCGAGGATACGGACGTCAAGGTTAAGGTTTAGGGATTGGGGAAAACCGGTCCGGAGGGAGGAGGTGCGGAGGCGGCCGTCCGGGCCGGGATCGCGGATCCGTCCCGCGGGATTCGGTCGGAACGGGCTTCCGGGGACGGGGGTTTCACCCGTTACGGAGTTCCGCCGGAAGCTGGACAGGGCAGGCTTCTGCGTATTGTCGGGGCGAGGCGCGCGTCTGGCCGCTGTCGGGGATGCGGCCCGCCGAAATCGCGCTGGCCCTGACGGGGAGACGGGAGCCGTGACAGACCGTGCCGTTCGCTTTCTCGCGGCAGGGAAGGAGAGGGAAGGGAATGGAGGGG
>JAISEQ010000308.1 GCA_031264045.1 Deltaproteobacteria bacterium | reverse complement strand
GGGGGGCGGGGGGGGGGGGGGGGGGGGGGGGGGGCCGGGGGGGGGCCGTCGCCCGCAGCGCGCCTTGTGTCACCGGACTGCCGCCAGACGTGCGGAAAGGGCGGTTTCCGGCGGCTGCCTTCCTTCCGGCCTGCGGGATGCCCGCCCGGGGGAGGAGCGCCCGGCTGCGGCCGGTCCGGAAGGGCCCCGGACGGCTCCTGAATGGCCCGGTCCCGGGCTCCCGGAGGGGCATCTCGGGGCTGCTGGTGCCGCACAAGGCGTTTTCGGGGGGCGCATGCGGGGCTGAAACGTAAAAATAAATAAAAATGAGCGGGCCGGATCCAATTTTTTTTCGTAAGTTATAATAGATATATCTTTATTAATTATAGCCTTAATTATGGCAGCTGGCGCGGGGCTCCCGTTTCGGTCCGTCGGCACGGATAGCCGTATAAATCAAGAAGATCGGGGATTTATCGGGGCAATGTCAGCCAGGTATATCCTTTTGAGCTATTACGGTATGGAATTATGAGAAATGGACAGCAAGCTGGAAAATAAGGTTGCATCATATGCCCAATTATGCATAATTACACACAAGCTAATTTGATTTAGCCCTTTCGAGTCATTAGGGTATCCCGACCGCCCTGCCGGGGGGCATGAGTCTCTCGGAAGGGGCCCTCCTTTGTCCGGAGGGTCCCGGACCCCCAGGGGATCACGGGGAGGTCGCGGACGCAAGCACAATCCGCCGGAATGGCCGGCCGGATTCCGCGGCGGTCCACGGGCTTCACGGCCTTTCGGACAGCTGCGGGCCGACGGGCCGGTAAGGGGGGAGGCGCGAGCCCGACCCCCGGGGCTCCGCTCCCGGCGGAAAAGCCGGTCCGGTTCTCCCCGCGGCAGGGGCAGCCTTCCGGAGGTCTCGGGCTTCCGGGACGCGGGCCTGCGCCGCGTCCCTGCGGGGCTCTGCCCCCGGGCGGAGGGAGGACAGGCGGACCGGCCAGGTCACTGACGCCGGGGGCCGGACGCGGTCGCGATTCCGTTCCGGCCCGCGCCGCCGGACCGCGTCCGCGGCAGGATCTGAAGGATTTTCGCAGCTTTTCCGTCTTTTTTTAAAGTTTCGCCTTCCAGGCCGTTTTCAGTCGTACCCAACCCGCCCCGGCATCGGGCGCAGCCCTGCCGCGAGGTTTCCGTCGTCACGAAAAATGGCGGGCGCGCCCCGCCGGATCGTCTCCAAGGAGAGGTTCTCACATGAAGTGCCCATACTGCGGTAAGTTGGACAACAAGGTGCTCGACTCAAGGCTCAGCCGGGAGAACTCGGCAATCCGCAGGCGGAGGGTTTGCACCGCCTGCAACCACCGCTTCACCACCTACGAGAGGGTGGAGGAGCAGACCCCCATGCTCATCAAGAACGACGGGCGCCGCGAGGCCTACAACAGGTCCAAGCTGAAGAAGGGGATCATGATGGCCGCCCAGAAGAGGCCGATCGCGGTCTCGACCATCGACGCGTTCATCGACGAGCTCGAGCGCAAGCTCCAGGAGGCCAACTACAAGGAGATCCCCACCCGCGAGATCGGCGAGAGGGTGGTGGACTTCCTGAAGAAGCTGGACCCGGTGGCCTACATCCGCTTCGTCTCGGTGTACAAGAACTACACCCTCGAGGACTTCGAGCGCGAGGTGAAGGGCCTGCACCTGGTGAACACCCACCGCGGCCCCGAGGGTAGCCAGGGTCATCTGAAGCAGTAGCTCCGGTGGTTTTCCGCCCCCGTCCGGGACGGGACACCGGCGGGGGAACCCGAAAGCGGCTCCGGGAACGGTACGAGGCCTTTCCCGGAGCCGCTTTTGCGTCTCGGCGCCCGACCGGGATCGCTTCCCCCCGGAATCCGGACGTTGTCCGGAGGCTGGCGGAGTCCGGGCCGGGGGGCGCTCCCGAGGGCAATCCGCCCCCGGGTGCTCCGCGGGCCTGAAGCGGGGTTCTCCTGAAAAGGCCCGCGCGGATTCGGGGGACCGGAAATCAGGTTTCCCGGGCCGGGTGCCCGCCCCTCGGGCCGGCATTTCCGCCGGGCAGGGGCCGGGAGCGGCGGGAGCCGGCCCTGAAGGCCGGGCCGGAGGCCTTTCGCCGTGCCGGGCACGGGTAACGGGCCTCCGGCGGGGACCGCCGCCCATGGCGTCTCGGTTCCGAAGGCCGTAAGGCTCCGGCCGGCTTCCCCGGCCTGGAGCGCGAACCGCCGCGGGCCGTGCGCCCCGGCCCTTCCATGGAGCGCGGGTCTTATGCGGCGGCCGCGGATTTTGAGCCTTGAGGCCAGATGTCTGCATTTTGCGCTCCGGGCCGCTGGCGGCGGGCCATGGCCCGCGGGACGTTTTCGGTCGGGATCCGTGCGGCCGCAGAATTTTTGAAACGGCTTCGGAGCCTTTTTTGACGGCTTCGGAGCCATTTTTGATTCGACTGCAAAAAACCTTTCTTTGGCTTTTCGGAGACCGTTGCGCGTGCGCAAGGAAAGCTCGAATTGGCGAGAATTTGGCTTAAACGCAGGGAGTTTCATTCCGAAAACTCATGACGTTCACCCTCACGTTGGAAGGGGAGGGTTTTTGCAGTCGAAACTTTTTTGTTCGCGGAGGCTCATTTCCGGTTTACGCCCGGGAAGTTCGGGCGGGGAACGCTCGCCCGCAGGGGACGGGAAGATGCGGGGACGGCGCCTTCGGGCAGTCGGGGTTCTCCCGTCGGGCCTCATCCGTCCGGATCGGGCTTCCGGGACCGGTCACGGGCCCGGCGGCCGCCCGTCCCGGGCGGGCCGTTCCGGCCGGCCGCGCCCTTGCGGAAGCGGGGGTGACCGGTCCGGTCCGGAGCGCTCGGTCCTCGGGGGCGGCCGGCGGCCGTTCCGGTCCGGAGCGTTCCTCGGGGGCGGCCGGGGGGGTGTCCCCTGGGGAAGGCGGCATGCCGGGCCGGCGCGGAGGTCCCGCATCCGGCCGGTCCGGGGGGAGACGGGGCCGCAGTGCGCACGCCGGGGGGAGCCGCGGGCGACCGCGCGATTGTCCGCCGCTCCTCCCGTGCCCTGGTTCGGGGAGGCGGGCCCCATGTCCGCCCCCCGCGCCGGATCCTCAAAACGCTCTGGACTTTTCGGGCGCCCGTGGCTAAAATGGGCTAACTTGCGAACTGTGCGGGAGCCCCCGGGGCCGTGACGCGGGGCTGTCCGGACGCTCGCCCGAGGCGCCCGCAGGGACGTTTTCGCCATGGCTGGCCCCCGACAGGAGGGCCGAAGGTCTGAAGCTCAGTGTCACCCTCCAACTCTCCAGGCTCCAACGGAAAGCCGGCCGCCGCCCAAGCGGTGTCCGAGGCGGACTTCGAGAAGCTCATGGAGGCAACCTACCAGACGGCCAAGCGGCTCCTGCCGTTCATGGCGAAGCGCCGCATACCCCTCACGCCCTTCAACTACCGCCTCTTCTACGACTATTTCGAGGACGGAGGCGACAAGCTGAAGGAGCGTCTCGACGAGATACTGCGGAACCATACGGTCCTGAGCCCCGAGCTCTCCGAGCGGCTCTACCACGAGTTCTACGACTATCTGGGCGACAGGGCCCGCAAGCTCACGCTCATGGGCGAGAAGATAGGGAGCATCAGCCTGGATCTCGAGTCGAACCTGGAGAAGACCCTGGACACCACGGGCCATTTCCGGCAGATCCTCTCCGAGTCCGCCTCCCAGATGAAGGACAATCCCGCCGCCGACGGCCGCTTCAGGGACATGATGGAGGGTCTCCTCCAGGAGACCAAGGCGGCCCTGAACGACCAGTCCGATCTGGCGGACCACATAGACACCACAAGCCGCGTCATAGCGAACCTGACCCGGGAGCTCCGGGATCAGACCAGGCTCGCCTCCGTGGACGAGCTCACCCAGCTCTACAACCGCAGGTACATGACCCTCCAGTTCACGAACCTGACGGCGGACCGCGGCGAGGGCCTCGTCATGTCCTTGGTCCTCTTCGACCTTGACCGCTTCAAGTCCATCAACGACACCTACGGCCACAACATAGGGGACAGGGTGCTCCTCGTCTGCGCCAAGATACTCCAGAGCCACGCCGAGGCGGGCGGCCACCTGGCCTGCCGCTACGGGGGCGAGGAGTTCATCGTGATGTGCCCGGACTTCGACCTGGACGCCGCCCGCGAGCTGGGCGACAGCGTGCGTCGGCAGCTGGAGGACACGGCCATACTGATCCGGGGGAACTCCATCCCCGTGACCATAAGCGGCGGGGTCTCCCGCTGGCGTCCCGGGGAGACCATCGAGAGCTTCGTCGACCGGGCGGACCAGGCGCTCTACAGGGCCAAGACCTCCGGCCGAAACAGGATAGTTGTTGAGGAGGAGGAGTCCTGACGGGTCGGCCGTCGCTCCGCGCAAGCCGTGATCATAAGCATCAACCCCGACTTTCCCCAGGGACGCCAGCTCGACAGGGTGGCCAAGATCCTGGCCGGGGGGGGGCTAATCGCCTACCCCACGGACACCCAGTACGGCATCGGTTGCGATCTGCGGCAGAAACGGTCCATCGAGAAGCTCTACAGGCTGAAAAAGCGGAGCGTGAAGCGCCCCTTCAGCCTCATCTGCGCGGATCTGACCCACATATCCGAGTACGCGAGGGTCTCGAACTTCGCGTACCGGACCATGCGGAGAATACTTCCCGGGCCCTTCACCGTGGTCCTCCCCGGCACGAGGCTGGTTCCGCAGATAATGCTCTCCCGCCGCCACGAATGCGGAATCCGCGTGCCCGGCCACAACGTGTCCATCGGCATCGTGAAGGCGCTCGGGAGCCCCATCATAAACACCTCCGCCTCCCTCCCGAGTCCCGACGGGAAGGAGGACGACGAGGCCGCCACCCTCGCCGCGACCGATCCCCTGGAGATCGAGGACATATTCAGGGGCCAGCTGGACGCCGTGGTGGACGGCGGCCCCGTGCCGGGACACCTGTCCACGGTGGTGTCGCTCATGGACGATGACCCCGTAATCATAAGGCAGGGACTGGGGCAGTTCTAGAGGCGGGGACCGGGGCAGTTCCAGAGGCGGGGACCGGGGCAGTTCCATAGGCGGGGACCGGGGCAGTTCCAGGCCGGGGCGGCCAGGAAGGCCGCCTGCGCCGGAGCGGGAAACTTCCGTAGCGGCGGGGCCGTTGGCAGGACACGGCGCTTCGCGCGGTCGGGTGCCGTTGTTCGGCGGGCCGCCCGCTGCGGATCAGGGCGCCGCCGCGCCTTTCGGTCGAAGGGAAGGGAGCGACGAACCGGCCGGATCATGGGAATCGTTCGCCGGAAGCCTTCATGTTTCCGGGTCCGCGGCCACTTCCCGTCATCCCGAGGGACTTGGAGAAGAAACTTTCGACTTGGTCCGCCCTGGCGGCCGGATACCCCCGCCGCAAGCTTCCGGAAAGTTCAGTGGGACGTGACATACCCCGGGCTAAAGCCCAGGGGCTTCCCGTATGCCGTCTCGGGCCCGCCAGATTTACGTCCGGGCTAACCCCGCGTGTCCCGCGGTTCTTGTCGATGACCAGGCCGAGCATACGCAGGCCCTCGGCCCTTATATTCAAGGCGGCGTTCACGTCCCTGTCCCGGGCGTGTCCGCACAGGTCGCAGACGCAGACCCTTTCAGCCAGGCTCAGGGCAGGTTTCACGGCCCCGCAGGCCGAACAGGTCTTGCCGGAAGGATAGAACCTGTCCACTAGCAGGCTGTTGCAAAAGTGGTTGTCTTGAGCTCACATAGCTTCGCGGCATACAATATATATTAAAACTCCAATTTGTTATGCTTTATGTGGTATATCACTTCTGTCTTGGTTCTCTGGAATTGACTTTTGCAACAGTCTGCTAGGACGAACCTCTTGCCCCGTTCCTCCAGCTTGCGGCGCAACATGTTCACGAACATGCCCCAGCCGTTGTCGGCCACGCTCCTGCCGAACCTCAACGCCTGGGCCATGCCGTGCATGCCGATGTCCTCGGCGATCACGGCGTCGAAGGCGTTGGCTGTCCGCCCCGACTCCTTCTCGAGGAAATCTTTCCGCTGGTTCCGTTCCTTAAGGTGGCATTTAGCCACCCTGTTCCTCTGTTTCTTCCTGTTCTTGCTCCCCTTCCCGCACTTGTGCAGCTTCCTCTGCCTGCGGGCGAGCCTCTTCCCGGCGTT
>JAISEQ010000263.1 GCA_031264045.1 Deltaproteobacteria bacterium | reverse complement strand
TCCTCTGCCCCCCGGCGAGCCTCTTCCCGGAGTTTCTGAAATGCCTCGGCCTGCCGGGTTTCTTCCCCTCCGAATCAACGTAAAGATCCGGCATCGAGAAATCGAGGCCGATCACCTTGCCCGCGTCCGTCTCTACCGCCGCCGGGGCCGGCGCGTCGAACTCGTACAGGATCGCCGCGCGGTACCGGCCGGCCGCGTTCCGGCTCACCGCGACCGACTTCAATCTCCAGCCCTCGGGCATCTCCCTATGCCGGACGATCTTCACCGGGCCCGGTTTCGGGAGCTTCAGCTTCCCGTTTTCCAGGAGCTGTATATTCTTCCCGATCAGGTTGGTGGTGTAGCTGGGCCTGTCCCTGTGTTTGCTCTTGTATTTCGGGAACCCGAAACGGCCGGGGTTCCTGAAGAAGTCCCGGAAAGCCTTCTCCTGGTTCAGCTGGACGTTGCACAGGGCCATGCCGTCGATTTCCTTCAGCCGGGGCTACCGATTCTTGTACTGTGCCGGGGTGATCTGTACCGAATCATGGGTTATCAGATACCAGATCTTCCTGTCAGTCAGCATCCGGTTTCAGACGAACCGACAACAGCCGAAAGTCCTGTTCATCAGGACTTCCTGCTCCCCGTTCGGATATATCCGGAACACGAACGCCTTGTTCATCACTTTCCCTGGTTTAAGACGTATTTTCTTCTGATTTCAATCGGCGCACCGACTTCATAATTTATATCATATCACTATTATCCAAGAACATCAATTACTCTCGCCGCCTGCGCCCCGCCGCCGTGAGATCCGGGGAAGGAGGGCGCGATTCCTCCCCGGAGCAAGCTCCGGAGGATTCCTCGCGTAAGATAGTTGACCATGAATTGGACTCAGTGACATGTCTTTTCACTACGCGCTTCAGGTCAGCGCGCCGGGGGAGGAGGGACGCGGGACGACCCGGAGAATCCCTCCTTACGCGTCCTCGGCAAAGAAAACCCCTGCCTCTTCCTCCCGCAAGGCCGATGTGGCCTCTGTCGGTTCACCGGAGCCGGGGGGGGAACCTGGCAATTTCTCCCAAGCCGCGATCGGGTCCGTCGCGGTCCGTGTCCGCGCCGTCGGCCAGGGGAGGGGGGGCGGGCCCGGTCAGGGACGTGCCGGATCTTCGGGGACAGGATGTCGTCCTGACCATCCCGTGCGAAGATTTTCTGGGCCTCCTGGCATAGAGAAATCGTGGTTCTTGATCCAGCGTGGTTCTTGATCCAGCGTGGTTCTTGATCCAGCGTGGTTCTTGATCCAGCGTGGTTCTTGATCCAGCGTGGTTCTTGATCCAGTGTGGTTAGGTAAGAAGCGTTTGACTCAGGTCAGAGTCTTGTGTTATTCGGTGAGGGCGCTGAACCATCTCGGCCCGAATCCCCCCTCCCGGAAGCCTGGTAGTCGAAATGCCGCCCCTGAACAAATTCCACAGAAACCTCCTGGAAGCCGCCGCCTCCAAGGCCCGAAGCCTTGCCGAGGACGGGGCCAGGGCCGTTCTTGGATACCTGGGGGTGGCGGAGGCGTCGCCTCCGGCCTACCTGGACGAGGGGCAGCGGGACATCCGGGATCGGCTGAAGATACACGGGCGGCAGCTGGGGGACAGGGAAAACGGCGACGGGACCCAGACGGTGGATCTCCTGGTTGAGGAGACCGCCTACGAGCACTGGCACCGGATGCTGTTCGCAAAATTTCTGGAGGCGAACGACCTGCTGATGTACGTCGGCCGGGGCGGCCCCGTGCCTGTAACCCTCGAGGAGTGCGCGGAGCTGGCTCCTGGCGAGGAGGATCCTGCGGCGGACGGATGGGAGCTAGCCGCGAGGTGCGCCTCCCGGATGCTGCCTCAGGTATTCCGTGGCGGCTCTCCCGTGTTCGATGTCGTATTCCCTCCCGAGATTCGGCAGGGGCTCGAGAAGGAGATAGCGTCCCTTCCTCCTGAAATTTACAAGGCCCAGGACTCGCTCGGGTGGATCTACCAGGCATGGCAGTCGCTGAAAAAGAAATATATCAACGCATCCGAGGACAAGATAGGGGCGAGGGAGCTTCCGGCGGTAACGCAGGTTTTTACCGACGAGTACCTTGTGGACTTCCTGATGGACAACTCCCTCGGTGCCTGGTGGGCCGCCCGGAGGCTGTCGGAGTCGGTTCTGGCTACGGCATCGGACGAGGGGGAGCTGCGGCGCGGTGCGGCTCCGCCGGGAGTCCCCCTGGACTATCTCCGTTTCGCGAGGGACGGCGACGGTGCCTGGAAGCCCGCCGCCGGGACATTCGACCGCTGGCCCGAAAGCCTCTCCGATTTCAGGATGATAGACCCGTCCTGCGGGTCCGGACATTTCCTGACGGCGGCGCTGCGGATGCTTGTCCCGATGCGGATGGCTGCGGAAGGGCTGTCGGCACGTGAGGCGGTAGACGCCGCGCTTCGCGACAACATCCACGGCCTGGAGCTTGACAGGCGCTGCGTGGAGATAGCCGTCTTCGCCCTGGCTATGGCCGCGTGGACGTATCCCGGAGCTGGAGGCTACAGGGCGCTTCCGGAGCTTCACGTCGCATGCTCCGGCGTTCCTGTCGAAGCGGACGAAGACGACTGGGCGGATCTCGCGGGCGACGACATTGCCGCTCGGAACGCGCTCGTCTGGCTTCACGGCCAGTTCGGCGATGCCCCGTTCCTCGGAAGCCTGATCGATCCCGGAAGAGACCTGGGGAACAGCCAGCTGTTCAGTTCCGGATGGCAATCCGCTTTCCCGGCACTTGCCGGGGCCGTTGCGGAGGGCAGGGGAGAACTGGCGTCGGAAATCGCCGTGTTCGCCCACGGAGCCGCGAAGGCGGCCACCGTCCTGGCAGGGAGTTATCACCTGGTCGCCACCAACGTGCCTTACCTGTCGGCCGGAAAGCAATTTCCGCCGCTCAGGGAGCACTGCCGGAAGTATTATCCCGAAGCCAGAGGCGATATCGCAACCGTCTTCCTGGACCGCTGTCTGCGGTTCTGTCCGGAAGGGGGTACCGTTGCCGCGGTCACGCCGCAGAACTGGCTCTCGCTTTCCAGCTACACGAAATTTCGGGTGAAGCTGCTGAAGGACGATGCCTGGCAGATGCTTGTCCGCTTAGGTCCCGGCGCGTTTGAGGCGATTTCCGGCGAGGTTGTGAAGGCGATATTGATTGAGATAAGCCGGGGATTCAGGGACGGGCAGACGATCAGCTGCATCGACGTCTCAGGACAGAGGTCCGCATCAGACAAGTCCAAAGCGCTCGTCGTCTCAGAAGTCGCAAGCGTCGGACAGGCGCGGCAGCTCGACAACCCTGACGCCAGGGTGTCGGCCACCGAGATTGCGGCAGGCGATCTGATCGGGAAGTATGCTATTGCAAGTCAGGGTTTGATAACAGGGGACGGCCTCCGCTTCATCCGATATTTCTGGGAGACAGGCTTTTCATCTTCTGATTGGAAACCCTTCCAGAGCACGGTCGAGTCCAAAGTTCATTTCGGCGGTCGTTCTTCCGTTATCGATTGGCGCACCAGAGGTGCCGAATTCGCAAGGCTTCAGGGCTATCTCAATTATGGCAAACCCGGAGTCGCTGTCGCGCAAATGGCGATGTTGCACTCAACTTTGTATTCCGGGGAAATGTTCGACAGCAACGTTGGTCCCATTTCACCCTTTGACAAGGATCACCTCCCTGCCTTATGGTGCTATTGCTCATCCCAGGAATACCATGCCGCTGTCAGGTCGATCGATCAGAAACTTAATGTAACCAACGCCACTCTTGTCAAAGTTCCCTTCGCCGTTGACCGGTGGACAGAAGTTGCGAAGAAGCAGTATCCCTATGGACTCCCCGCACCCTACTCAGATGACCCGACACAGTGGATATTCCACGGTCACCCGTGCGGCTCTGCGATCTGGGACGGTGACGCCAAACGGGTTGCGTTCGGGCCGTTGCGTACGGACGGCACGGTGCTTCATGTCGCGGTCGCAAGGCTCCTCGGCTACCGCTGGCCTTCCGAAGTCGATGAGGGGATGGAGCTCGCGGACGAACAGCGCGAATGGGTCAGACGATGCGAAGGCCTTTCCGAATTCGTGGACAGGGACGGCATAGTGGCCGTTCCTGCGGTGGTTGGTGAGGCGGCGGCGAAGGACCGGCTTCTGGACATCCTGGTCGCCTCCTACGGCAGCGGCTGGTCCAACGATGTCATTACCCGCCTGCTCGCCAGTTCCGATCATGCGGGCGGCACTCTGGAGTCTTGGCTCCGTGACAAGTTCTTCTCCCAGCACTGCCGTCTCTTTCAGAACAGGCCGTTCATCTGGCAGATATGGGACGGTCTGCGGGACGGCTTCTCCGCGCTGGTGAACTACCACAAGCTTGACTGCAAGCTCCTGGAATCCCTGACGTTCCACTATATCGGAGACTGGATCACCCGCCAGACCCACGATCGGAAGAACAAGGTGGAGGGAGCGGACAGGCGGATTGCCGCCGCCGAAAATCTTCAGCAGCGGCTCCGGGCCGTCATCGAGGGCGAGGCCCCTTACGACATCTTCGTGAGGTGGAAGCCTCTCGAGAAGCAGCCCGTCGGATGGAACCCGGACATCGACGACGGGGTGCGCCTGAACATCCGCCCCTTCTTGATGCCGCCGGACTTGAGCAGGAAAGGCGCGGGCATTATGAGGGACAGGCCTAACGTGAAATACGACAAGGATCGCGGAAAGGACGCCGAGACGGCGCCCTGGTACCGCGCCGACGGGGGGGACCGGATAAACGACCGGCATCTCAAGCTTGCGGAGAAGGAGAAGGCCCGGTCCGGATTTCACCGGAAATCCTGACTCCGGGTAAGACCCGACCGCGGGTAAGGCCCGACTCCTGGAAAAGCCCGACTCCTGGAAAAGCCCGATTCCTGGAAAAGCCCGATTCCGGGGAAAGCCCGAGTCCGGGGAAAGCCAGATGCGGCTGTTCTCAAGGGACGCCTGCGGCGGCTCGCTGCCGGTGCCGTTGGCATCGCCGGCGCCGAGCGAGCCGGCAGGGGGCTCGTCTCACCTCAGTTCCTTGTTCCTGTCCATGTCCATCCACACCCCGAACAGGAAGGACTGGAGCCCCAGGAACACGGTGAACAGCAGCACGATCAGGGTTATCTCCGGCATCTGGCCCTGGCTCATGAACAGGTAGACGAGCCTGAGAAAGAAGAGGAACCCCAGCCCGAACAGCATGAGGCCCGTGAGGATGAAGAGGAAGAGCGGGTGGGCGTCCCGTATCATGTACTTTTTCCACAGGCGCCAGATGTACATCCTGATGAGGAGCCTCGAGATGGGCCAGAGCACCTTGTGCGGCCTGAAACCGCTCTTCTCGCCTATGTTGTAGACTGGGCGCACCGGCACGTCCCTCACCCTCATGTCCTCGACGTTCAGGCGCACCAGGAGATCGTTCGGCTGGCCGTAGCGGCGGTACATGCGGTCCCAGTCGACGGCGGCGAGCGCCCTCTTGCTTATGACGGTATACCCGGTCTGGGAGTCCGCCACGTGCCAGTAGCCGCTGGAGATCTTCGTCAGGAAGGACAGGACGGCGTTCCCGAAGAACCGCACTTTGGGGATGGACTCGTAGGCCTCCGCGTGGACCAGCCTGTTTCCCTTGGCGTAGTCCACCCCCTCGACCGCCACGGGGTCGCACAGCGCGGGCAGATCCGCCGGATCCATCTGCCCGTCCCCGGCCATCACGGCGGCCATGTCCATGCCGTTGTCCCGTGCCCACTTGTAGCCGGTGGCGATGGCCCCGCCCACCCCCTGGTTCTCCGCATGGGTCAGCACCACCACCCTGGGGTCCTCCGCGGCCAGGCGCTCCGCCTCCCCGGGCGTCCCGTCCGTGGAGCGGTCGTCCACCACGACTATCCGGTCCACGAACTCCGGCATGCCGGTGACCGTCCGGGCCAGAAGGATCTCCTCGTTGTAGGCGGGCACGACGACGCAGAGGCTCTTCGATTTGTACATGGGTCCTACTCGTTGGCGCCCCCCGCGCGTTCACGGGCGCGGGCCGTCGGGACGGGGGGCGGAAGGGGTGTTGGGGAGGGCGGTCGGCGGAGTCCTGAGGGTTCCCGGGCTCCCCCGTGAAGGTCATCATGCGGCAGGGAGGAGACGGCAGCCACGCCCGGGGCGGGCATCATGCGGCAGGGAGGAGACGGCAGCCCCGCCCGGGGCGGGCATCATGCGGCAGGGAGGAGACGCCTGCCACGCCAGGTGCGGGCATCATGCGGCAGGGAGGAGACGCCTGCCACGCCCCGTGAAGGTCATCATGCGGCAGTGAGGAGACGCCTGCCACGCCCCGTGAAGGTCATCATGCGGCAGTGAGGAGATGCCTGCCACGCCCCGGGCGGGCGTCATGCGACAGGGAGGAGACGCCTGCCCCGACCGGTTCCCCGGGCAGGGGGCGCCACGGAGCGGCGGGGGGGGAAGAGGGCCGGTGACGGGAAAAGGGGAGAGCCGGCCGAGCCGGGAGCGGGCAGGGCGTTCCGGGGCCGCATGTCCCGGTCCGGACGCCTCACCCCGACGCCTCGATGGTGACGATCAGCGCGCCCCTGCCGGTTTTGGACGGGGCACCGTGGCCGGCGGCCTTCAGCCGGGCCCCTGGGGCCGTACCGGGGGGCACGGTTATCCTGAGCGTCTTCCCGTCCAGGGTGGCCACCTGGGGACTGCACCCCCTCGCCAGATCGCCGCGGCCGAGCTTAAGGACCGTGAGGATGTCCCGGCCCATGAGCCTGAAGCCCGGCTCCGGGACCACGCTCACGGAGACCTTCAGATCCCCGGGGACGCCCCGGGGGGCGGGCACCTTGCCGGGGACCGTAAGGACGTCACCGCTCCTGGTTCCCGGAGGGACGCGGACGTTCACCTTCACTACCCCCCCCGCGGTGTTGAAGGCGGCCGGCTTCAGGGTCCCGAAGACGGCTTCCCGCAGGGAGAGGGAGAGCGGCATGGACAGGTCCCTGCCGCCTACGGCGGGGCGCTTCCTGGCTCCCGGCTTCTGCCCGAATCCGGAGAAGAAGTCCGTGAGCCTTGCCGGATCGGCGGTGTCGCCCCCGTCCAGGTCCAGGAGCCTGTCGAGGGTCTCCCCGTCGTCGGCCAGCCCGAACTCCTTGAACAGATCCGAGGGATCGAAGCCCTCGAAGATGTCCTTGGTCCCGAACTCCCCCCCGAAGCCCTCGTGGCCCAGCTCGTCGTAGCGCCTCCTCTTCTTCGGATCGGAGAGAACCGCATAGGCCTCCGCCACGGCCTTGAAGCGCTCCTCGGCCATCTGCGAGCCCGGGTTGCGGTCCGGGTGCCACCTGACCGCAAGAAGGCGGTAGGCCTTCTTCAGGGTTTCCTGGTCCGCGTCCGGGCCCACCTGGAGGATGCTGTAGTAGTCCTTGGTGATGGCGTGTCTCCGGTCAGGAGCTGGTGCTTCGGGCCCTCGGGACCGAGGGGGCCGGGTGAGGACGTCCGGGCGGCCGGGGGGAGCTCCCGGCCCCGGGGAGGGCCGGGGGAGGGGTGCCGGGAGGCGGAGAGGCGGGTCTCCGGAAGCCGTCCGGGAGGCGTCCGGCGGGGACGGCGATCGCAAGCTCGGGCAGGCCGGGGGCCTGAAGCTCGGGCGGGCCGGGGGCCTGAAGATCTGGCGTGGCCGGGGCCTGAAGCTCGGGCGGGCCGGGGGCCTGAAGATCTGGCGTGGCCGGGGCCTGAAGATCTGGCGTGGCAGGGGAGACATCGGGCCGGGGAGGCGGTGAAGGGCCCGAAGCGCGTGCGGACAGGAACGGAGGGGTCAGGCGGCGCTTCGGGCGGGCGGCGTCGGGGAGCAGGGGACCGGCGGCCGCTGACGGAAAGAGGGGGGGAATGCCCGGTGCCCGGGATAAGGCCGGAGGGGGGAATGCCCGGCGTACGGGATAAGGCCGGAGGGGGGAATGCCCGGCGTACGGGATATGGCCGGAGGGGGGCAGGATCCGTGCCGGATCCGGCTCTGGCCGGACTGGAGGTCAGCGGCCTGGGCTTGCGGCAGTGCGGGCCGGCCCGATCCGCGCGCTTCGTTTCGGCCCGCCTTCTAGACGCCCTCCTCCCCTCCGCCGGGGCCGTCCCTGCCGGAGTCGGGGACGCCAGCGGCCGGAGCTCCGGGGGGTTCAGGTCCAGAGGCGGAGTCGGGGCCTCCGTCCGGGGGAGCGTCCTCCTCGCCGGTGTCCAGGCTGGGTCCTGTCTCCACGGGGCCTCCGGAGCCGTTCTCCCGTTCGGCCGCGTCGTCGGCGTCCAGGCTCGGGCCGTCGTCGACGGAAAGGCCGGATCCCGGGACCGCGCCGGCATCGTGATCTCCGCCGCCGGCATCTTCCCCCGTGAACCCCAGGCCGGGGACGGACGCCTCGCCGCGGAGACGCTCCAGCTCGTCCTGGAGGGCTTCGGGGTCCTTCTGGGAGAGCAGCGTCTCCCAGGCCCCGCCTCCCGTCGCCAGAAGAACGTGCCCCCTTCCCGCCACGGACGAGGCGAAGCTCCTCTTCACTTCCACCTGGGAGATTTCTCCGTAGGGGATGACGGTCTCGCCCAGGATCCCCCACCAGCGGCGTATCGACAGGGCCCGACCGTCCATCCTGTAGCTCATGCCCGCCCTGTGCAGGATGAGGCCCAGAAAGAAGACCGTCATCACGATCCACAGCATCTTCCTGCCCTCGGGGTCGCGGTCGAAGAGGATTATGGCCGGGCCCATCAGGAGCCCCGCGAAGAGGAACCAGCTCCCGATGAGGCTCGGGCGGAAATGTCTCGCGTCCTTCAAGTGCCTGTCGGGCGTCATGCCGCACCTCCCTTGGGGTCATTTTAGAGGATATGGTAAAAAAAACACAGACCGGGCGGGGGGCGGAACGGAAGGG
>JAISEQ010000194.1 GCA_031264045.1 Deltaproteobacteria bacterium | reverse complement strand
CCCGCAGGACGGGCCTCCGGGCTCCGGTTCCGCCGCCGGAGACGGCTGAACTTGACAGTAGATTATAATCCTTTTTCTGGCTGCCGGAAAGGAGCTCCGGCTTTCATCCAACATTATACACGTGAGTCAAATTTGTTTAAAAAATTCAATAATTTCAACTATTTAGCAACAGACTAAAACTCGGAATAATCGATTCAGGTCTTCCTTCCACCTTCCGGAACCCTGTAAAAGTCCCGGGGATGACCCCATAGGTTCACCAAAAGGCCAAAATATGAAGGATTTAAGAAATATAGATAAAATATATTAATATTAGCATTTTAAACATTAATATGAATATTAATACAAATTTATAGATATAAAGATAAAAATTGCCATCATACTATTTGGCATGTAACGGAAATCCGGACGGAAGCCTTTCCCTGCCGTATTCCGTACAGGCGTGAAAAGACGCGGAAAATGAAGCTCCCATATCTGTGGGGATGACCTTTATTGCCGCCTGTCCTCGGCGGTGCCGACTGTCAAGTTTATCGCCACGGTGCCTGGCGAAGGCCGTCCCGGAGGGAACCGGAACCCTCCGTGCCGACGCTTCAGGCCCGGCTCCGGTTTTTCCCCTGTCGTCCGTCTGGGATTCTGCTGGCGCGGACGGCCCCGGGAGTTCCGGCCCGGGGTCTGCCCGTCCGCCGAGTGCCCCCTTCACGGGACAGGCCCCGGAATCCCCGCAGGAGGACCATGAGACTTCCACAAGTGTCGCACTGGGAACTTTTTAGGCGAACACCCAGGAAAACCCCTGACGGCTTCGCTGCCGCCTCGGCAGGCTTCCCGGGAAAGCGTCCAAGAATATCGCCCGAAGCGGCTTGCGGCCCTGAACAAGGAAATCATCCGTCCGCGCTGAACACGACCAGGTTAAGCCGAATACGGCAAATGGCTGAAAACATATTGGTCGGACAGTAACATGCTGTTGATTCTGTCCTTTTAAAATTATGCGCCGAGCTTTGCATTTCGTATCTCGATTCCATGACATGGCGATGTCGGAAGCAATGTCGGCTGGTGCGTCGAAGACAGGTTCACGCAGGGAACGCGGCAAGAAAAGCGATGCCTATCCGACTCTCTCGTTGGCTGCAAGCCTCATATCCGATACGTCCGATGTCCGGAATCCACAGGTTAATTCCAAACTTTCCGTTATTTCTCCATATCAATAAACCATGCGATCATCAAATCCATAACATGATGATGAATTTTTTACATTTTAATCAAGAATTAAAATATCATTTTTTGAAGAGATTAAAATGTTATGGCACTATCTAATAGAAATATTTGAAAATTCCATATAAAAAATTTAAGAATCAAAAGAATACAGATATATATTTCAACAATTATTATGAGATGCTGTTGCTTTTAGATTACAAAATTAATATGACTTCACTGCGATAATCTCACCTGGATCTTTTTTAAAGATCACTTATTATCTAAGACGCACCTCCCAGGAGAAGATTTGCGACCGTCAAGCCGTCAGCAGGTGAAATTAAGTTGAAGAAGCAGTCAGCAACGACCACTCTGCGCACCATTAGGCCGAAGAGAGCTTTGGGGAAGCCTGGAACGACCACAATTGGCGATTCAGGATATTCCTAAAATGAAACGCCGATAAACCATGAATCAACCTCTGAACTTATGCAAATATCATACCAATATTTCTGTTGAAATGGAGATATCTCTCCCATCCTGCCTCCTGTCAAGCTGGCAAGAGCTTATGAAACATTTTAATTAGGCAGTTTAGCAGGACATTTTACTTCTTGTTTGACATAATGAAATTTTCATGCAAATCCATACTGGTCCATATCCTCCATTTCTTTACAGTACCGTTTTGATCTCACATTAAATGCGAGATGAACATGAAGCAGTCTCACGGACATCTTGCTATTCAGATTGATATAATTCTCGTGCATTTTATGCCATAGATGCAGAGATTTTATAACCATAACATAAAACAATTAGGGATATCGTTCACGCTAGGAACAATATAATTCCATAAGGTAATTATCAATATTAAATTTCAGCAACGGCCTATACTCTGATGATATTTCAATAGAGTTTTCCGAATCTGCACTTCCTTTGACTGATCGTCATTGGAACATGTCATGGCATTTCAGGATAAGGCCAGCGCCTGACTGTTTGACTGAATCATGGTCGCCAAATCAAGAAGGAAACGGAAGACGAAAGGTCCATCACTTCAGCAGGCGCATTTCCCGCAACCGGAAGACCGGAACCGCAAGCCTGATGTCCCATTCCGGTTTCTAGTCGGAACGCCCTTAAAATTGCCGCGGCCATGAGGGATTTCCGCCTGGCGCGAGCCCGCGCCCAAGCAGGAAGACGGCTTTTCGGCGTCCTGCGGCTGACTATGAACACGCTCCCCGCCCGGCTGATGTCCCGTCTGACCGGGCGGTCGTCAGGACGCCCTCAATCCCCGGGAACTGCCGCACCGGAAAGGCATACGGAGCTGGAGCCCTTCCGCCGAAAGGCGCACGGCCGAGAGAACATGTGAAGAAGGCGCCTGACGGGACCGTCCAGGCCGGACTTTCCCTTCCCCCTCTTCAATGTCCCGCGGTCCGCCTCGGGCCATGGACAGCGTTTCTGCCTCCGGCCCCGGCCCCGGCCCTGTTCATTACCTGCCCTGTCAAGCTGCTGCCGCCATCCCTCCAGGACCTCCCGTAACCTTTTCCGACGTCTCACTCCTGCCGGACTTCTTCCGGGCCGCCCTCTCCCGGTCTCTACGGAAGCTCGAAGGCGGCCGCCATGTAGCTGGTGGTACGATCTATGGTCCGGCAGGCCCCTTCAGGGGCGTAGGTGCAGGAATTCCTGACCGCGATCACCCTGGGCTCCGCTCCCAGGGCCCGCTGGACGCTCATCTGGAGGTACATGGCGGCTACGGAGTCGACGTTGTCAGGCTGGCGGAGCCCGAAGACCTTCTCCGGATCCATCTCAGTGAGCACCCTGCGGGACTCCAGGTCGCGCACGTCCGCCTCCGCCTCCGTCAGGTAGTGAGAGAAGTCGGTGCTCTGGACGATGAGGGCACCCCCCAACGCCATGGGAATGAGGATACGGGCTAGGGCGTCCAGGCCCTCCCTGTCCCTCCAGGTCCGCAGGGCAACGGGAAGGATCTCGGTCTGAGGCCATCTCAGGGCTATGAACGGGAGTACCGCCTGAATGCCGTGCTCGTGCGAGAAGAGGGAGGACACCGAGGCGTCCGGAACGGAAAGTACCGCACGGACGGCTTCCCTGTCCAGCACGAGCGTGCCCGCAGGCGTCCTGAAGTCCCGTTCGGGGACCGACACCGGCGTCCGGCCCCGCCTGAAGTGCTCCGGACTGAGAATGACTATCCTTCCGTAGCTGTTGTCCGCCGCGTAGGCGAAGGTCTGGGCTATCAGGTCCGCGGCGAGCAGGTGGTGGGGAGAAACTAGCCCGGTCACCCTCTTCCGGGTGGGGCGGGTGCGTTGCGCCGCCAGCCTCGCCGTGCCCTCGAAAAGGGAAGCGTCCGGGTAGAGGGGCGGAAACGGCCCGGTCGGCCCTGCCTCCCCGGCCAGCACCGGCAGCCCCGCCTCCCCGGCCTGTCCCGGAAAGCCGAACGGCCCCGACCGCAGAGTTTGAACCGGGTCTGCCGACGCGTCCAGGACTGCGGAAACGAGCTGGAGAAGAGCTACCGCCGAAGCGAAAACCAGGACGAGGACCGGGTCCGGGCCGATTCCTGGAGGTTTGGCGGACGTCATGCCGCTGATCCCTCACGGGAAACATGGAGCTCAGGCCCTCGTACGGCGGACCGCGCGGCAGGCGCCCTTCCCCGCTTCCCGCATTGACGCTCCGGAACTGAGGAAGGGTACGGGCGCATGTTGCCGGAGCTACTTCCTGAGCGGATCATACCAGACGGGCTTGGGCGGAAGAGCCGGGAGCTTCGGGACCGTCTTCGCGATGAGCGCGGACTCATACTGCAATCCTCTGTAAGCCACGGCCTTCCAGTCCGAGTCCGTGAGCCTCATGACGGGCCTCACGAAAAATTCGTAATGGTCGTAGGCCACGCCCACCGTCACCCGCCTCTCGCCGTCGTTCGCGACCAGGACCAGCATCAGGGCCGGGGGCCCCAGGCCCTCGTGGACCACGCCCGAGTCGCCCGTGTTCACGGTCTGCACGTCCACGACCAGCCCAGAGAGATTTATCTCCGGGTTGTCGCCTCCAGCGGAGCCGAACCCGTCCCTCATCGCCATGCGTTCGAGCCCGAAGGTGCGGATGAACTCGTAGTCGTCCTCGCTCAGGGCCTCGCCGGCGAGCTCCTTTCGGGCTATGCCGGATAGACGGGCCAGATGCTCGGAGAACTCCCCCAGACTGCTGTAGCCCTCAAGCGCGTCGGGGAAGATGCCGTTGCTCCTGAAGCCGTCCCGCAGCGCGTCCGCGGCCGCGACCGCCGCGTCCCAGAACTCCGGGTTGGGCTCCACGAAGCCCTTGGGCTGCCATTTGGGCTCGCTCTCGTCCTCGCCGCCCTCTCCCATCTCGGCAAAGTTGGGTTTCTCATAAAGAACGGTGTCGTGCTTGAGCTCGGTCCAGCTCCCCAGAAGCGTCTCCAGCTGCTTTGCCGCAAAAGATCCCGATCGCATGTACAGCGGGTACCCTTCCCCGAAGCTGCGGGTCAGGGTCCTCAACGCGTTGAACCACGCGGATCCAGCGGAAGAGGCCCAGTCCTCGGCGGGGACGCGGGAGAGCTTTGAGGCGAGATCCCCCGCTACGGAGCCCATGGCCGCCAGCGCCTTCGGCAAGGCGTCGGGGCCGACGGTCTCGTTTGCGAGCCCGAGTCCGATCTCGCGCTCCGCGAGGGAGGCCGAGTAGCCCGAACCCAGCGCCCAGGCCAGGTACAGCCCTGAAAAGCGAGCGGGAAGATCGGTCCGGACATGCCTGAGCTGCGAACCCTCAGAGGTGAGCTCCGCCGCGATGAACCAGGGCACGGTGAAGCGCTGGGGCAGGACCGATATCACCCCCTTGCCGCGGTACTCGGTCCCCCGTAGCTCACTGAAGCCTGCGGAGTCCGGAGCGAGCGATGCCAAGGCGGGGGCCACGACCGCCAGAAAGGCCGCGTCCCCCGGAGCTTCGGGGCCGATGCCCATGGCCGGGGCGCCCGCGCCCTCCCGCTCCCCCGGGACTTCCTCCCCGACCGCCCCGCCCGAGGACGGCGGGCCGGCCGGGGTGCCACGGGCTCTCCAGGATTCAGCAAGGAGATCCGTCGCTTCCATGAGGGAGGGATCCTCGTGGAAACCGACGAAGAAGGATGTCAGCCGCATGACGGTGCGCCAGGCATCCGCGGGAGTCGCGGGCGGGGAAAAGCTGGAATCGCCGGCCGCCCCGGCGGCCCTGGCGAAGCCGTCTCCTCCAGGACCGGCGAGCGCCGCCGCCCAGGCGACCAGCGGCGGCAGGAATTCGGCTCTGTCGCGCTTCCAGCCGAGCTGCCCCAGCCAGATGCTCGCGCGGAAGTACGCCCTGGTGCTGGAGCGCTCGGCATAGTGGGAGCGAGGAGTGAACTGCGTCCAGTCGACGCCCTCGGAGTTGTAGGCGGGGACAAGGTGCAGGGCCTCCGCGGGATCGGGGCCCGGAGCGCCGACCGCCCCGTTCGAGTACACCTTGCCCAGCGCCGAGCGGACGGCGGTTCTGAGATCCTCGGGGAGATCGGCCTCGCGGGCGGCAAACGCGCGTAGGGCGTCCTCCAGGGAGTCCCCGCCCTCCGGTTCGGGCTCCCAGGAGTTCTCCGCCTGCCGAGCCCTCGTCTCGATTAAGGTGAGCGGGACCGCCATCTGGGCCACGGCCAGGTCCCAGGCTCCCCGGGCGGCCTCGGGGGCCCGCGACCTCATGTCCAGGGCATTCTCGTAGATGCCCGTGAGCATGGCCTCCAGAAGTCCGGAGAGAACGCCCCTCTCAAGATCCTTCAGCCTCTCAGAGAAATACTTGTGAAAGGCGTGGAGCACCGCGTCCGGTCCCACGAAGCGGGCGTGTTCGGGGAGCCGGCCGGCCGGTTCGGCCGGCCCGCCCAGACCGTCGAAGACCCCGAGCATCTCGTCGTAGGGATAGCCGTATTCCGGGGCCCACGGGAGTTTCATGCCGGGCCTCTGAGGCACGACGAGGAACCTGTCCCGGTTCAGCCTCTCAACCTCCCCGGCCGAGAACGGCCCGTATACCTTGTCCACGGCCTCCCAGTTGACGGCCGTCCGGGCATCGAAAGGGGAGTCGGGGAAGGCCGGAACCGCAGTCCCGCCCGCAGGGCCGCCGGCTTCGATTCCCGGTGCCTGGGCCGAGGCTGGCGGGGCCAGGAGAAAAAGGGCGGCGGCAAGAGCCGCCAGGACCGAGGGGCGCGGGGGCCAGGAAGGGTTCGCGGGCATCATGATCTCCTTGTCCTGAATGCGGCGGACGCCTCGGGAGTTCCGGAGGCCGGATGGCCGATGCACTGCCCGTGACAGGGCTCCGGACAGCAGGGCCTCGGGAGTCCTCAGGGGGCGACCGGAGCGATCTCGGCATCGGGGCATCATGGCGTCCGGAAGGCAGTTCCGCGTGCGGAAAGCCTCCTTGCGCCCGTATAGGGCCGGGGCCCGGAAGTCCCGGCTCCCTCCAATCGACACCCGACCGCAGTAAAGAGCATCACGCAACGACGCAGAAAATAATCCGGCTTGCCGTCTTGATATTACCCCATAGCGGGGGGCTTGACAACAGCGGAACGGGCCGTCTCGGGGAGCTCGGAGTCCTCCCGCACGGCTCCCTCCGGGATGCTGACGGACTCGGTCATTCGCCAGCCCCGAACGGAGGCGTTCACGCGATCCGTGATCCCACCCCGGCCTGGGACCGACTCCCGCCCTTCCGCGTCCAGGAAATCCCCGCTCATCCCTTCCGCGTCCAGGACATCACAGCAAGTGGGGCTCCGACTCCCAAACAGCAGTTATCCGGCGCTTCAAACCAACATCCTGCGCCTTTATTGGGACTTGGGCTGCAGGCGGTCGTCCCGGCGAAGGATCCGATGCGTGACGCTCCTGAAGAGGTTGCGGGAACGGCGGCACCGACGAATCATGCCCCGGATAATCCGGGGGATTCACCACCGGTTACTGTACCACTCCTGGATATTGCCTTGAAAATTCAAGATGCGGCAGCAGTAATTCTTGTTGCTACGGGAAGTCATATCTGACTAAAACGACTGTCATAGGCATGGAAATCAAATTGATGGCTTGTCATTCATGACATTAAACAGATTTCACCGAGACAGAATATTTTTTGCTTCGACAAATTGTTTGCAGTCATTTTCCATGATTTCATTTTCAATTCTTTCACGGTCCGCAAGCAACCAGAAATTTTCAGATTCAATTGCCGTCGGGAAATCGTACGGTTCTCTCTGTCAACCCCGGCAACTCCGTCCCACACATCCGCTGGTGAAGTTCCCGCGCCCGCGCTAGGCGGACCTGGACCGATACGGGGAGGCGGCATTCACCTCCGACTCACTGGAGCCGGACGCTTGAGCTTGAGGGGGGAGGCGCTTCTTCCCGGGCGGTTCTTGCCGTGCGGGCTCGGGCGGGGGGTCCCGAAACTCCGTGGCCGGCCGCTGGAACGGGCAATCATCCGAAAAATGCATCCCCCGCGAGCTCCCGACTTGATGTCCCGGACAGACGGACGAGCCGTCCTAAAACCCGCGCGGGCGACCGCCCGCACCGGCACCGCAGTCCCAGCCTTCCGTTGGGATCCCGGCAGATGCTCATGCCTCCTATGCCCGTCCCGGAACTTCCCGGAGCTTGCCGATTCGCGAACCCTCCGCCCGGATTTTTCCCCGCCCCGGCGGGGCACTCTGCCCGGAACCCCTCCCCGGCAGCTCCACTCCCGGCTCCCAGGCCACACGGCTTTACGGGAATACGGAACCGTTCGGGCCCGCCCTCCCCCGGCCGCACCCAGCGAATCCACCCATCCCCGCCGGAGGGCAGCCAGCGGACCATTAGTACCCGCGCAAGGTACGCCCGACGGGCTATTTCTGCCCTCGGCGGGCGGGGAGCTGGAGGCGGCCGGAACAGCCGGGGGCTGCCCGGTGCGGCTTAACTTCCGCAAGGCCATCATAATATCCAGTAAATAGTACGATAATGAGAATATAATGTAGACAATAGCAGGTAATTATAATTATGGTTAATGCTTATCATATAAGGATATTTATGATTTTAAGACCAGACACGTAGACAATAAAATCTGTTTTCAATATAATAGGGTCTATGAGAGTTGAACACATCCAAGTTGGAGGAAAAACTCACTCCTACATCCGAGAGTCTTACCGTGAGAAC
>JAISEQ010000063.1 GCA_031264045.1 Deltaproteobacteria bacterium | reverse complement strand
GAACCATCGGGCCGGCACATCTGGCAGGAACCGCCGGGACCGCCTGGGCGCCCCGGCGGGGCTCCTCCGGGCCGGGGCCGGGTCCGGGCGGCTCCGCCTCCGGCGGCGGGGGATCCGCCGGGCGATCGGCCGGCGGCGCCGGGGGCCCGTGCCTGAAGCCCATGCCGGGAAGGGGGATCTCGTGCGCGAGCGGAGGCGGGACGGGATCGGCGGTCTTCCCCACGTCGGAGGAGTAGGCCGGGATCAGGAGCTCCTGGGCGGCCGAGCAGAAGTACTCGTCGGTCATGCCGGCTATGAAGTCCCTGGCCATCTCGGCGGGGAGGGTCTCCTCGCGGTACCGCCCGTCCATGTGCTCCAGGTAGCTCTTCAGCATCTTGGACCTGGGGCCTCCGGGGGCCTCGAACTCGCCGGTGAAGCTCTCGAAGAAGATCCGGAAGAGGGTCTTTATCTTGTCCCGGTCGCGCTTCACCCTCGGGTTGTAGTAGATGCTCGAGCGGTTGAAGTCCTTGAGCGTCTTCAGGGCCGCGCCCACCTCCGGGGAGAAGGCCGTGAGTCCGGGGTCGTCCCGGCTGGTCCTGAGCAGATCGTCCACCAGCCTGTAGACTATGGTCCCGCAGGTCTCCCCCAGGGTCCGCGCCACATGGCGGGGAACGTCCCGGCGGTCCACCACCCCCATCAGCACCGCGTCCTCCAGATCCCGGCCCACGTAGCTTATGACGTCCGAGAGCCTCACCACGCATCCCTCGCGGGTCATGGGGGGGATCTCCCGGACCGGGTCCAGGAGCCTCGCCGCGGCCCTGCGGTCGAGCTCCGCGAAGTCCGCCGTGCCGGGACGGGGTTTCAGGGACGCGAAGTCGCTCTCGCCGTCGTGGCACAGCACCGCGTCCAGGACCCCTAGGGTGAGGTTGAGACCCCTCCCCCTGTTCTCCAGGCCCTCCAGGAACCTCACGCTCATCACGGCATGCACGAAGCCGCCGATGCCCGCCTCGCGGCACAGCTCGGAGAGGAACTTCTCCCCGTCGTGCCCGAAGGGCGGGTGCCCCAGATCGTGGCCCAGGGACGCGGCCTCCAGGAAGTCCGGGTCCAGGCCGAGCTTCTGGCCTATGGTCCTCGCGATTCGCGAGACCAGCTGCACGGGGAGCACCCGGTGGGTGATGTGGTCGTTCTTCAGGAGCCAGAACACCTGGGTCTTGTCTATGTAGCGGGAGTACGCCCTGGAGTACAGTATCCGGTCGCAGTCTATGGCGTAGGGGGGCCTGAGATCGGTCCTCTCCCTCTCGGTCGGGGGGTTCCTGCGGAAGGCGAAGCGGGCCGAGGGGAGCTCCCCGCAGTCCGGGGGCCGCGGGGGGGCGCCGGCCGGCGGCGGGGGGTCGGGGGCGCCCGTTCCCGCCGACGTCCCGGATGATCCGGCGGGGGAGGGCCGGTCAGCCCGGCCGGGGAGGCGGCGGGCGGCCTGATCTTGGGAGGAATCTGTCATTTGAACCTTCTGGCCCGCATCCGGAGGGGCCGGGCGGGCACGGGGGAGGGGCCTGCGGCCGACGGGCGGGCACGCGGGCCCGGCTTCCCGCCCGGACCGGAGTCGGCTTACGGGGCTTGCGGGCCGGAGTCCGGGGCATGGGTTCCGACCCCGGGGGGCAGTCCGGAAAGGCGTCCCGGCCTGCCGGAAACCTTCCGGCCGGGGTATGGGCCTCCGGACCTCCGGATCTTGCGGTTCCGAGCGGTTCCCCGTCCGCGGGAGAGCCCCGAGGGCGGCGCCGGGTTCCCCCGGCGGGCCGTCCGTGCCGGAGGCCGGCGCCGGATTTCAGGGGCGTGGGCAGGAAGCCTGGGGAGGCCGGCGCCGGATTTCAGGGCGGTCCGGGAGGGCGGTCCTGGAAGCGGGTCCGGGAAGCGCGGTAAAAAAATGCACCGCCCCCTCCCGGGGCCCAGGCGGGGGGGCCGCGCGGGGAGGGGGCGGTGCGGCCGGGAGCCACGGAGTGACGGACGGGGGGCGGCCCGTCCGGCCTCCAGCAGATAAACTGGGCTCCCGGCGTGGGTTTCCCCCGGGGCTACTCCTTCATCAGCCTGGAGTAGATGGCGCGGGCGGCTGCCACGGCCTCGGGGGAGCTCTCGTATACGGCCGCGCCCTTGCGGTCGGCCTCGATGATTGACTCGGAGAAGGGGATGTGGCCCAGGACCTCCAGGCCCGCCACGTGCTCGGCTATGAACGACTCGTCGGAGGGGCCGCGGGTCTTGTTGCCCACGACGCAGATGCGGCGGATTTTCAGATCGCTTCCGAGCTTCTTGATGACCCGTGCGGTCTCTAGCGATCTCTGGCCGGGCTCGCAGACCACTATGAGCGCGTCCACGCCCGTCGCCACGGCGCGTCCCAGGTGCTCCAGCCCGGCCTCCATGTCCAGGATGACCACCTCGTCCCTGGCCAGGACGAGGTTCATGACGATGCTTTTGAGCATCACCGACTCGGGGCAGATGCAGCCGCCCCCGCCCTTCTTGACTCCGCCCAGGGTCATGAACCTTATGCCGTTCACCTCCCGGGCCAGGGTGTCGGGCAGATCGTCGACCTTGGGGTTTATGCTGAAGAACGTCCCGTAGCTCCCGGGTTCGGAACCGGTCCTCTCGGCCACGAGCTCCTTCATCTCGGATATGGGCACGAGCCCCCCCAGGTCCGCGAATCCCAGGGCGCCCGCCAGGTTGGCGTCGGGGTCGGCGTCTATGGCCAGGACCTTGTTTCCGTGCTCCTTGAAGACGTAGGCCAGGGCCGAGGAGAGTGTGGTCTTGCCGACGCCGCCCTTGCCGGATATGGCTATTTTCATGTGTGGAAAAGCTCCTTTCGCGGAGCGCAGAGGGCTTCGCGGCCCGGTGCGACCTGCTGGAAAGGTAAGGACTCGGGCTGCCGGGGTCAAGTGCGCGGCAGGGGGCAGGGGGCTCCGGAAGGACGGGGATCGGCCGGGGGGAGGGGCGGCGGCTCCGGACGGGATCCCCCCCTAGCTCTTGAGTCCCCTGGCCACGCCCATCAGGCGGTAGACCAGGCCGGAACCGAGCCAGGAGATGTCCTCGGGGCTCAGGTAGCTCCCGATGGAGCGGTCGAAGAGCACCTGGCCCGTGGCCTCGAACTCCTCGTCGGCGTGGTAGATCATGACCAGTATCTCCACATGGGGGAAGACCCGGAAGAGGGCGGCCTCGTCCCCGTAGCCCTGAACGGGCTTCCCGCCCGAGACCTCCGATGCCTTGGAGAGCGTCCCGGGCCTGGACCCGAAGACCTGGGCCAGCGGGATTTCGGCGCGCCTCCTGAAGGCGTCGAAGTAGAAGGTGCCCCCGGGTATCTCCCTGTAGGCGGCCATCTCCCCCGTGAGGCCCACGTTCTTAGCCCCCTGGAGGTAGTGGTAGATGAGCACCTGGTCGGTCAGGGGAAGCTCGTCGGCTTCCCGCGGAGGCGCCCACAGGGCCTCCCAGCCGGGGATCCTGACCCTCACCTTGTTGAAGATGTACTGGAGATCCATGTAGTCGAGGTACATCTCGGCGCCGGCGGCGCGGGCCACGTCAACGGGCTCCCTCGAGGAGAGCTCCTTTACCGAGAGGGCTATGGCGTTCTTGTAGTCGTCCACTCGCATGGGAGATCCTGTCGGCTGTGCCGCCCCGCCCCGGACTTGGGGACGGGGAGCCGGGGCCTGGCAAGGCCCGGGGCATGGCGTTCTGTTGCGCGGGGCAGATTCTAGCACAGCCGGGGCCGTTCTGGAACCTGAGGTGCCGGACGGAAGGTAGGGCAGGGCCGGGGGAAGGTCCGCTGCGGCGGGGGAAATGGAGGGGACGGGTTTCCTCCCATAAGTTTCCGGCCCGAGGGAAGAAGGAACAATGGAGGATATGGAAGGAGGGGGGGAACGGGAGGATGGAAGATGGGGGAACGGGAGGATGGAAGATGGGGGAACGGGAGGATGGAAGATGGGGGAACGGGAGGATGGAAGATGGGGGAACGGGAGGATGGAAGATGGGGGA
>JAISEQ010000499.1 GCA_031264045.1 Deltaproteobacteria bacterium | reverse complement strand
CCGCTGCCGTTTTCCGGCTTCAGCCGACGGCAAGCGCCCCAGGAGCGGTCCTGGCGACGCCCGAAACCTCGGCCGCCTCGGCCACCGCCCGCGCCATGCTGGATATCAGGCCGGGGGTGAGCACGCTGGGGATCACCAGCTCATGGTCGAGTCTGCTCTCCGGGACCATTGACGCGAGCGACATGGCCGCGGCCGTCTTCATCTCGGCAGTTATGGAGCTGGCCCTGGCATCGAGGGCCCCTCGGAGGAGACCCGGAAAGACCAGGCAGGCCGTGAGCTGGTTGGGGAGCACGGGGCAGGTGGTGGCTATGACCGGAGTGCCGGAATCGGTTTCGGGGCGCGAGAAGAGATCCGGGGTGCAGTCCGTGAGGTAGAAGAGGATCGCGTTGCGGGCCATGGACGATAGCAGCTCCCGTGTGAGGACTGGGGGGCCTGAGAGCGATATGAACACGTCCGCCCCGGAAAGCGCCTTGGCCGGGCCGCCCTTCACCTGGCGGGGGTTGGTGTTCTTGGCGAGCCTCTCCTTCACCCAGTTGGTGGGACCGGGCCGCCGCCTGTGGATGGTCCCGGATCTGTCGCAGACGATTATGTCTCCGGCACCCGCTGCGGAGAGGAATTCCGCCACCGGCATACCGTCCGCCTCAGTGCCGGAGAGCACTATGCGAACGCTCTCCATCTGCTTTTCCACCAGCTTGAGGGAGTTCACAAGCGCCGCGAGGCAGACTATCGGGATGCCGTCCGACCCGTCCTGGAAGACCGGGAGATCGCACTCGGACGCCAGCCGGTTCTTGATGTCCAGGCACCTGGGCTCGGAGACGGCCTCAAGGTTCACCGCCCCGAAGGAGGGCGAGAGCGCGGAAACCACCCTCACAGTCTCCTCAATGTTCCTGGCGTCTATGGCCAGCGGGAAGGCCTCGATGCCCGCGAGCTTCCGGAAGATGGCGGACTTCTTCTCGACGTAGGGGAGGGCTGGCAGGGGGCCAACGTCCCCCGCGCCGGGCACGCCGCTCCCGTCCGTCACTACCGCCACCCGGTTCCAGCGGCTGGTGAGCCTCGGGCTCTCGCCCGGGTCGTCGGCCAGGGCCCGGCAGAGCCTTGCGGAGCTTTTCGCGTAGGCCAGGTCGATCTCTCCGTCGTAGATGGCCTGGGTGAGGCTGAGGCTTCCGGTCATGGGGATCACCTTGGTGCGGGAGCGGACCTGCGGACTGTGCCAGGCGGGGGAGGGCGGCGGGCTCCGGTTGAAGTCCGCCGGGAAGTCCGGCCCGGGGCCCGGTCGGGATATATCGCCTCTGACGCGCGGTTCCGCCGTCGTCCGGTCGGGACGGTTCTAAGCGGAGGGGAGCCTCCCCATGACCGCCTCGTAGTTGGTCCTTTCGAGGCGGTGCTGGAACGAGCGGCGGGAGAGCCCCAGGAGGGTGGCCGCCTCGGTCTTGTTGTCGCCGGTCTTGTCCAGGGCCTTCTTGATGAAGAAGCGCTCTACGGCGTGGAGGATGTCGTCCAGGACAAGCATCTGGCCGTTCCACATGGGGGCCATCTCTTCGGGGACGGTGGGGCGGGGGACCCGGTCCTTGGGGATGGTGCCCAGCTCGACGGGATTAAGTTCCGAGAGGCTGTAGGAGATGAGCCGCATCCTCAGCCGCCAGGGGGTTATGCCCAGCATGGACGCGGCGCGGCCCCTGGCCCCTCCCGCCACGAGCAGGGCGTTGAAGAGGTAGTAGCCTTCGAGCGAGGTGAGCACGTCGTCTATGCCGCCCACCGGCAGCTGGAGTTCCGAGCGGGCAGGGTCGTGCTCCTGGGAGGCCGGGGTCAGATCCGGGACCGGCGGCAGGGCAGGGGGCTGGGCGCGGAACAGGGACTGGGACGGCGTCTCGGGGTAGCTTTCGGGCTGAGTCTTGTAGGCGGCTAGCGTAAGGCTGTCGGGGAGGATGATGTTGGACTGCTCCAGGGCCACGCTCCTCTCTATGATGTTCTCGAGCTCGCGGATGTTGCCAGGGAAATGGTAGCGCGAGAGGATGTCCAGGGCGTAGGTGGAGAGCTTCCTGACGTCCTTGTTCTGCTGGGCGCTGAACTTCTCGAGGAAGTAGTGGGCCAGGAGCGGGATGTCCATGGTCCGCTCCCGGAGTGGGGGCAGGCGTATGTTTATCACGTTCAGGCGGTAGTAGAGGTCCTCCCGGAAGCGTCCGGCTATGATCTCGGCCTCAAGGTTCTTGTTGGTGGCGGCTATGAACCTCAGATCGGCCTCGAGCTCGGCGCTCCCGCCCACGGGACGGAAGGTCTTCTCCTGGACCACCCTCAGGAGCTTCACCTGCATGGGAAGGGTCAGCTCGGCCAGCTCGTCGAGGAAGAGCGTTCCCCCGTGCGCCACGCTCATGAGCCCGGGCTTGTCGGTGTTGGCTCCGGTGAAAGCCCCTTTCTTGTATCCGAAGAGCTCCGACTCCACCAGATGCTCGGGGATGCCTCCGCAGTTGATGGCCACGAAGGTCCCGTCGGCCCTGGAGGAGTTGGCATGGATGGCCCTCGCCACGAGCTCCTTGCCGGTGCCGGACTCCCCGGTGATGAGGATGGAGGTGTTGGTCTGGGCCGCCCGCTTTATCATGTCGTAGACCTGGAGCATGGCGGGCGATGCTCCCACCAGGCCTCCGAAGCGCTGGTTGTGCTTCACCATGTCGGCGAGCGCCTTGCGTTCGGAGTCGGCGCTCCGGTGGGCGAGCGCCGAGTCCACGGCCGTCAGGAGATCTGCGGGCTTGAACGGCTTGGGAATGAAGTCGTGGGCACCTTCCCTCATGGCCTCCACGGCCGTCTCGGCGCTGGCGTAGGCGGAGATGAGTATGAGGTTGGTCTGCTTGCCCGCGTTCCGGAGGGCCTTCAAGACCTCGATGCCGTTCTTGCCGGGCATGCGGATGTCGCTGATGATGAGATCGAAGTCATCATTGAGCGCCTTCTCCAGGCCTGTGTCACCGTCCTCGGCGAGGGTTATGGTGTGTCCGGCCGTCCGGAAGATCATCTCCAGGAGTTCGCGGAGGCTCAGATCATCGTCTATGACTAGGAGTTTACCCACGTGGAAGCCTCAAACGTTTTAAGATGACATCAATTATACGATCATTCGGTCAGAATGTCCACACTGGATGCCATCTGCCCCGAAAAGGGCGGAATCGGCGACCGCAGGCACCCTCCGGGCCCTCCGGCCCGGTCAGGCGGGCCGGAAACCGGAAAGGCGGCAGACGGCTGAAGCCGTGCGATTCCTGGGGGAGTCGGCCGGGTCGCGTGGAGGTTGAAATCGGCGGGAACAGCCCGAACGCGCCGGAACGGCCGAAACGGTGGAAGACTGCAGATGTCGGGAGGCGGAACGGCGGTATTCGGGACGGAGCCGGCGCCAGGCGTCCTCAGACGTTGAAGCGGAAATGCACGATGTCTCCGTCAGCCACCACGTAGGTCTTCCCCTCCAGGCGGAAGAGGCCCTTCTTCTTGGCCTCGCTGAAGCTTCCGGAGGCTCTGAAGTCATCGTACGCCACCACTTCGGCTCTGATGAAGCCTTTCCGGATATCCGAATGGATCTTGCCCGCCGCCGAAAGGGCGTCCTCGCCCCGGCTTACGGTCCAGGCCTTGCATTCGTCGTCCCCGACCGTGAAGAAGCTGATGAGATCCATCATCGAGTAGACGGTCTTCACCACCCTCGCGCGGCCCGGCTCGGCGAGGCCGTAGTCGGCCTGGAACTCCCGGGCCTCCTCCGGCTCAAGCCGGCTTATCTCGGACTCCAGGGATCCCCGGAGGGCCATCTGGGGGGCCTGGGAGCCGATGCGGGACGAGTCGTCACCATCGTCGGGGCAATTGACTATCAGGAGAGATGGTTTCGCGGAAAGGAAACCGAAGCCTCTGAGCTGGGGGGCCGAGGCTATCCTCCTCTCTTCTCGGAGGGGGCGGTTCGCCTCCAGCATGGATTTTGCCAGTTCCAGGAGCTCCTGCTCCTCCGGGTCCCCCTTCTTTCCCTTTTTCCGTTCCTCGGAAACGCGCTCGAGGCGCTTTTCCACGGTCACGTAGTCGGTGACCAGGAGCTCGGACTCTATCGAGGCGGCCTCACCGGCGGGATCGGGGGAATCGAGGCCGGGGAAGTCGAAGTTCCTCAGGACCGTCAGGAGCACATCGGTGTCGCGGACCTTTTCGAGCGAGAGCTTGAGCGACTCGGTCGGATTCTGGCCCTGGGGTCGGCTAAGGAAAAACTCCACCCTGGCCGGGGTATGCTTCTTGGGGTTGAAGACGGAGCTCAGCCAGTCGAGGCGGGGGTCCTCCACCAGGGCTTCTCCCTGTCTCTGCTCGTTCAGGCCCGGGAGGGTCTCGAGCCCCGTGAGGGCCCGGAAAACCGTGTCGCGTCCGGAACCGGGCAGGCCTATGAGTCCGGCTTTCATGCTGATGAACCATGCCTTGGTCGGCTGTTGGGGGAGTGACTGGACGGGGTGAGCGAAGCTTGAGGTGCGGTGGCGGAGAGGGCGGAGGGAAGAGGGTGCCAGGAGGTTTCCGGCCCGCCGTTCAGCCGGGGTTTCTGTCCTCCAGGAATTTCCCGAGCAGCTCCATGGCTGCCTCGACAGCTCGGAAGGCCACGGTCTGGCGATCTCCGGTGAAGATTTCCCGCTTCGTCTCGTGGCGGCCGCCGCCGTAGACGGAAACGTAGACCAGGCCCACCGGCTTTATTTCGGAGCCGCCGTCCGGGCCGGCAATTCCGGTGGTCGACAGCCCCAGATCGGAACCCGTGAGCCTGGCGACCCCGGAGGCCATGGCCCGGGCGCATTCGGGACTCACGGCACCGGCCGTGTTCAGGACCACCCACGGGACCTCAAGCAGGCGGTACTTGGACTGGTTGGAGTACGTGTTGAGACCGGCCAGGAAGTAGGCCGAGCTTCCGGGAACGGAGGTGACGGCGGCGGAGACGAGCCCGCCGGTCAGGCTCTCGGCCGTGGCCAAGGTGAGTCCGAGTTCCCTGAGCCGACGGCCCAGGGAGGCGGCCCTGGCGTACAGGGCGGGCCCCGGGAAATGCGTGTTCGGGTCTTGCGGGATGGAGTCGGTCAAGGGCGGTCTCCGGGAGGGGGGGATGTCCCGGACGCGAAGGCGCCTCGCCCGGACCAGAGGATGGCCCCTGGAGGGGCTGGCCCCGGGGCGGGCTGTCGGGGAACTTATGTCAGGGCTACCGTTAAGCGTTTCGCAAGTATACTATAAAATGCGGCGGGCCGAAAGTCCTGCAGTCTTTCGGCCCGCCGGGAGATGGCCGCCGGGCGGACGGGGGACGGTGCGGGGAGGTCTTGGGGATGAATACCCGGCTCCCGCCCGGCCTACCTGGCGTTGTCGATCAGGGCCTTGACGGGCTTTATGCCGTAGGCCCCGCTCTCGATGGCGGTCAGGACCGCGCCGCCGCCGGTGAAGAAGTAGTAGGAATCGTCGTCCAGGGCCTCCATGTAGAGGCCAGGAGTGAGCTCCTTCAGCCCCTGGAGGGTGTCGCCGCCTCCGAACAGCTTCCTCGCGGCCCTGTTACGTCCCACTTCGGTGTAGAAGCGTGCCGATCCCTCAGGGAACAGGGAGGCGAGTCCCATCACGGCGTTCACGAATATGGTCTTGGCCCCGCCTATGGCGGCGGTCAGCTTCGGGCAGTCGAAGGATTCGGGGGCCACGTCCAGGAAATAGCCGTACTCCTGGCCCTCCCTGAAGTCCTTGGTCTTCACGATCCGGACGCTCGCGGTGTCGCGTCCGACGGAGGGGGACTCGACAAGGGCACCCGGCTCCAGGATCTTCCCCGCCGACTTGTCCTTGGCGACCAGATCCGCGGCGAGCTTCACGTCCTCCTCGTCCACCCCCCTTATCTTCACGCCGTACTTGGCGGCGAGGAACGCGTTGTATATGACCCCGCCCAGGAGCAGGATGTCGGTCTTCTCGTAGATCTTCAGAAGGGGGCCGATTTTCGTGTCATACTTGGCCCCGGCCACGACCGCGAGGAAGGGGCGCTCGGGGTTCAGGACCAGATCCAGGTGCGAGAGCTCCTTCTGCATGAGGAAGCCCGCGTAAGAAGGGAGCTTCGCGGTCACGTCGGAGGTCGACGCGTGGGGCTGCCAGGAGCCGAAGGCATCGTTCACGTAGACATCGGCTATGGCCGCGAATGACTCGGCCAGGGCCGCGGTCTTCTCGTCCTTCGACTCCTCGCCGGAAAACCAGCGGGTGTTGGGGAGGTAGATGCCGCCTATCTCCCTGTACTTGAGCTTCTTCAGGAGCGGCTCCAAAGCCTTCAGGTCCAGGTTCACTATCCCGAGCTCCGGGTCCGCGGGGAGATCGGGCACGATGAAGCCGCCGTTCAGCTTGCGCTCCAGGTAGCTGACGATGGGATCCACCGAGGTGTCGGGCCCGGTCTTGATATGGCCGGTCTTCTTATCCCTGGTCCGGCCCACGTGGGTCATGAGGATCGGGAAGCCACCCCTGGAAGCTACGTGGTGTATCAGCCCGAAGGTGGAGTCGATGCGGAAGGCGTCCTTTATCACGCCCTTCTCCACGACGTTGTGGTCCACCCTGGCCAGGACGACCTTGCCTTCGAGTTTGCAGTTCTGGATCAACGGGAGCTTTGGATCAAGTGAGCTCATCTAGTCCATCTCCTCAGGCGGCATGGCCGCGGTCGTACCGGTCGCGGAGGCGTCCGGGTTTCGGGTGGTGTCTGCGGTCGCAGGCTACTTCTTCGCGGGCTCCTCCTGCTCGTCGAGGAACTTGACGCCGCACCATGGGCAGAACTTGTAGTCGGTGTTGTCTAGCTGTTCACCGCACGAGTGGCACACGAGCATCAGCTCCTCCGCACAGTAGGGGCAGTAGGTGAAGCGCTTGAAGAGCGCCGCCTGGTCCGTTGGGAGGGAGGCGATCTTCTCGCAGCACTCGTTGTCGTGGCATTTCTTTTCGATGGTACTGGTTTTGGGGGTATTTTCCGTCATTGGATCTCCGGGAATATGGATGTCCTTGCCATTTGCAAGGTGCTGTCTGCTCAATCAACAAATATAATCACGGGGGAGTCAAATGTCCAGCGGGAGCGCCATGGGAGCGCGGGAGCCAATGAAATCGAAAAGACAATTATGAAAAATCCAGTTATATCATGCTGTTAGCACTGTTTGATGGACTTTCTGGCTGTTGAGAGGCCTGATTTCTATTTGCAATGTTTAATGATAATATATTATTAAATGAAATGTTTAAAATTATAAGTGTATATAAAATCATAATATGGGCAAATGCATAATTAAGATGCGTAGCCGATCACGGGAAAATTAGGTTGCCGGAGGCCTGACGAGGGTCGTAAGCACCACTGGGATGGGTAAAGAACCGAGAAGAAAGCTCCCGACCGAAAGTCCTGGGCCCTCAAGGGTCGATCCTGAGTCGGCCGGGGCTTCCGGCAGGCCCTTGACGGAAGGAGAGAGCGGGAGCCCCCCCATCTTGAATGGAGCCCGACAAGGCATGGCCTGAAGACCGGGGCAAGAAACGGAGTTTGAGGCTTCCGTTGCGTTATGGTCCCGGCATCAACGCGCTCCAATGGCACATGAGGAGGAAGCGCCCCGGCTGGGCGGGGCCCGGTGGCGGGAGAAGGGAACGGGGACCGGGTACAATCCAAGAGGGTCTTGATTCTTGAAGCCGCTTGACGCCTCTGCCGGCGAGAAAAAGTAGGCCTCGGGCTTCAACCCGCATTCAGGGGCTGAGTTCGAAAATCTTTTTGAATATCGGACTGAATAACCCGTGAACGGTTACTGCCCTATAGCCGTTTTCAGGGAGGCTTGATTTCTTCCAGGACGGTCTCCCTGTTGCCTGATTTTCCCGTCCCTAACCGGATACGGTGCCTTTACGCGCTCCTCCGGCCGACCTTGGGAAGCCGCACGAGCCCTGTGGGGCGGGGACGGGGAAGGAACCGGCCGGGGACTATCCTGAACGTGGAGTAAGGGGGGGCGACCCTCTTCGGAGCATGATCCGTTCGTCATGGTTCTGCCCTGTCCGGAGCGGAACATGCCGCGACGGCTGACGCTCGGCTCCCGGCATCTGCTCGAACCGACCGTACTGTTCTGGACAGTCCCGTGGTCGGTTAGGAGAGCTTGCTCTGCCGAAACTTTCCCGGCTTCACCGGAACAGTTGCGTCCGGCGGACTGGAGGCCTTTAAAACGTCTTGATTTAGGCCACGGAAGGCGATAGAATTGAAAGGTTGTAGCGAGACCTGTCTCATGACCGTCTCATGCCGGCAGTTCTGCCGATAATTCCATCATCTTCCCCGGAACCCGCCCAATGACTTCACTTCTTGACAGGCTCTGGGAGTCCCATCTGGTTCACAGCCGGAAGGGGAGCCCGGATCTATTATATATTGATCGCCATCTGGTCCACGAGGTCACGTCCAACCAGGCATTCGACGGCCTGAGGAATGCTGGGCGCAAGCTCCGCCGTCCCGATCTGACCTGCGGGGTGATAGACCACTCCATTCCTACCGATGACAGGACCCGGCCCCTGAAGGACTTGAGGGCCGAGGCCCAGCTGGCCGCGCTGGAACGGAACCACGATGAGTTCGGGTTCACGGCCTTTTTCGGTGCCACGGACCCCCGCCAGGGGGTCATACACGTCTGCATGCCCGAGCAGGGGCTCGTCCTGCCCGGCCACTCGGTCGTCTGCGGCGACTCGCACACGGCCACACACGGGGCGTTCGGGGCGCTGGCCTTCGGGATCGGGACGAGCGAGGTGGAGCATGTCATGGCCACCCAGACCCTGCCCCAGCGCAAGCCCAGCTCCATGGTCGTTGACGTCACCGGCAGGATGCCCCGCTCCGCCGGGGCCAAGGACCTCATTCTCAACATCATACGCAAGATTGGCGTCGGAGGGGGCAAGGGACGCGCCATAGAGTACAGGGGCGAGGCGATAAGGGCGCTTTCCATGGACTCGCGGATGACGCTGTGCAACATGTCCATAGAGTGCGGGGCCCGCCTCGGCATGGTGGCCCCGGACGAGGTGACCTTCAGCTATCTGAGAGGAAGGCCGTACGCCCCCGGCGGCGGGGCCTTCGAGCGGGCGGTCGAGTGCTGGAAGGAGCTCGTCTCCGACGGCGACCACGCCTTCGACTCTTCCCTGAGCCTGGACATATCCCGGCTCTCGCCCAGGGTCACCTGGGGCACCAACCCGGCCCAGAACGTCTCGGCCTCCGGCAGGGTCCCCTCCCTGGAGTCCTTCAAGACGGCCGCCGAGAGGGATGCCGCCCTGCGGGCGCTCGCCTATCAGCGGCTGGAGCCCGGCACGGCTCTCGCCGACGTCCCGGTGGATTACGTCTTCATCGGCTCGTGCACCAACGGCCGTTACGAGGACCTGAAGCTGGCTGCCTCCATTTTCCGCTCCAGGAAGGTCGCCAAGGGAGTGACCGTCCTGGTCGTCCCCGGCTCCGGGCCGGTCAGGAGGCGCTGTGAGCAGGAGGGCCTCGACCGGGTTTTCCTGAGGGCCGGCTGCGAGTGGAGGCATCCAGGCTGCTCCATGTGCCTGGCCATGAACCCCGACGTCGTGCCGCCCGGCAACCGTTGCGTCAGCACATCCAACCGCAACTTCGAGGGTCGCCAGGGCCGCCTGGCCCTGACGCACCTGGCCAGCCCCGCCACCGCCGCCGCCTCCGCCGTGGCGGGCCGCATCACCTCAGTCAAGAATCTCCGGCGCTTTCTCTGAGGCGCTCCCCCCGCCCATCCCGCTTCCTCCCCTACCCCCGTCCCCGGCCCTGCCCCTGTTCCCCTTGTCGATTCGGCCCACAAGGCCGGGTTCCGCCTGCCTCGGGGTCCGTGACCCGATCCGCCCCGTTGTCCCGCCGCGAGCCTCCACCACCCCAGTTTCCGGCCCGTCTGCAATCCTTTCCCGCCTCTCCGTCACGCCTCTCCGGTCCGATCCCCCTCCTGGAACGGCCTCCGCCGCTGACCCGCGCCGCTGGGGATTCCGGCGGTCGCTCCGGCAACATGATGATTTACAACTGGGCTTTAGCATTCTAAAATGAACTCGGCCCCTTCCGTCCTACCGCGTCCCAGCGGCTTACGCTCGTTCCCGGCAGCCCGCGGCTGCCGCGCGGCGCTTTCAGGTCACCCACGCATGGCTAAATCAGGACAGCCGACAATCCTCCTGGTCGACTCCGATCTTGAGCTTCTGGACAAGAACGGGGCGCTCCTCCAGGAAATGGGGCTCTTCAACCACCTCCATGCCGAGAACGGCTCCGAGGCTCTGGCCATGATCCGGAACTTCAGCCCTGATCTGCTCATCCTGTCCCAGAACCTGCCGGACATAAGCGGTCTCACCATCCT
>JAISEQ010000548.1 GCA_031264045.1 Deltaproteobacteria bacterium | reverse complement strand
AAAGACCGATTTCTGTGAACATATCGATGATGCTGGGCTTTCTAACTTTGACAGGTTCCATGTCTGAAAATGGCTAAGTCCCCGTTGGGCAAGGCATGTTCAGGCTCCAAGCCTGGTCTTTTGCCCCTGACGGCTTCCGTTTCAGCCAGGTTGGTTTGTCTCTCTCCTTATATAAGGATGCGGGTGTTGCTCGAAGGATGTCCGAGAATACATCCTTATTCATCCTGGAGTTCTTTCGAACGGCAGTTCGTAGAGGAGGTGACTGGGGAGAGAGGGCAAGGGATATGCAACAGATCTGCTGTAGGTGAGGGGAGATGCTTGGAGCTGGCGGGGGCAGGGGCAGGGCAGAGTGGTTGGAGATGAGAGCCGGGGGCAGGGCAGGAGAAGGGATGTGGAAGAGAAAAGCGTCAGGAGCATTCTCGCGGGGGAGAGGGCGTAGCTCGAAGAGAAGCTTTGGGAAGACCGTGAAGGGTTCCAGAGGAGCGGTGCCGCTGGTGGTTCAGGGGTTTCGGCCTCGCATGCCTGGCTCAGGTCCTGGCTGATGGCCCTGGTTTGCGGGTATCCGGCCCGTGACTGGACTGAGGACGGCATCTCGGTTAGACGGCAAGTCTGGGAAAAAGAGGTTCGGGAGAACAGGATATGCCCCGACATTTTGAGATGACCCCAGAGGAGGTATGGAAAGCATGGTTTTCTGATGTTTTCCCTCTTGTTTTCTCAGGGGGTGTCTGGAGGCAGGAGAGGCTTCCGGGATTCTTGAATGTTAAGGCTTCGGAAATCGGTCGGGGCCGACTGATAACCGATATTACGGAAAAGGACTCAAAGGACAGCCTGTGAAGCCAAAGCCACGGAAGAGGTTGAAGTCGGCCATCAGCGGCTCAAAGTTTTTTTTTGAAGATGGCACCTATGGTGCCGAATCTCGAGCCTGACACAACTAGACACGGTTGGCGCAGGTTAAATATCCTTATAGAACTTAATATTGCATATTATCTCAACAAAGATTTCCTGGGGAAAAGTTGGAGAGTCTGGGCTGTTGGGAGGGTAAAAAGGCAGGATGATTTTTTCGAACGCCATGAAAGATAACGCTTGCCGAGTGACATAAACCCTTTTGTCATCTTTCGGCATTCGAAAACCATGGCTTGACATTCGGGGTCGTATGCTGTTTAATCGTCACATAGTCAGCGAACTGTGAATTCGCTAAAGCGAATCGTGCGGGAGCGGAAAGAGGATGGCTGTCAAACTCAACCGCTTATCCGCAGTACAGGTCATCTGATTTGACTCCCCCGCTTGCTGGTTTCACCGGGTAGCTGCCCGCGGAAAAGACGATTGACCAGAATTATGACAAAGACTACTCTCGCAGTGATTTTAGTTCAGGCTGACGGTACCCTGGCCTTCCTGCCGATTCTGGCTGCGGGCTTCATGCCCGCCCCGTCACTCCTGCCCCTGACATTCATCAGTGCCGCCTGTCCGGTCCTTCCGGCCACACGGAACGAGTATCGGACAGGTTTCATAGAGCTTGAGGGCTGAGCCGGGCATTGGCAGCAGTGGCCTTTGCCGCCGCTCTTGCCCAACTCCCCCCTTCACGGCGGCCGGGTATCAGCAGGCCGCGTGAAACCGTCTTGGTGCCATGGGGCACTGACGCGGACCTGAAGGGGATGCCCGAAAGCCCCTGGATTTCCTCGGCCGCTGCCGAGGAGGACCGGAGGCCCTGCTCAGCCCGCTCGGCGGTGAGGCCCGACACGCTGTTGGGTTCATTCCCGCAGGTTATGGAAAAGACGCTAGAGATCCCTGTTCGGAACGGACCCCTGTCCGGCAGCCGGTCCCGGCCCGCAGCGGGGCACTGGCAGACATCGGGCACTGAACGGTCCCTCGCTCCAGGAGTCCGGCCGCCCCTTCCGCCGATTCCGTGATGGGCGGTCGTGACGACGGTCCGAAGCGGCTCTGGACGTAGGTGCCAGATGGTGGGACGCTTTAGCGCGTTCGCCACAACTAATGCTGTCCGGATGGCATTAGGCCTCCTCCCCTTCAGGATTATTGGTGTCCTGGACTTCATGTGACACCTCTGATCCAGCTCTTTCGAGAAGGATCTCTCGGGAAGGATCTCTCGGGAAGGATCTCTCAGGCGGAGAGGTTCCCGGTCGGAGCCGCAAAGGTTCAGACGGGCCCGCTTTGGGTCGGATGTCCCGGATGTCCCGGATGTCCTGGATGTCCCGGACGTCAATGTCGTGGATGCCGTGATCGCAGGCCGCGATGCTCGAGCACGGCAAGGCTGCGAAGGTTAGCAGTTTAGGTGATGCTTTTCCTGTCCTGACTGTTTCTTTCAGCTCAATGCCTCCGAATCCGTCATTTCCTTTTACCCCGTACCGGCACCTCTGCCCTGAGAAGCACATCCCACGAAGCAGGGGAGGACATTATCGATGGCCGCGGTGCGAGAAGGAGCTGTTTCCGGCACCGCCTCCACTTGGGCACGGCCATCCAAACCCGCTCGATTTCGATTTCACATGAGGGCCGGTACCCGTTCCCGGAGGTTTCGCTCCTGTCTTGTCTTGTCCTGTCCGGTACAGATGCCTCCGTTCCGCTTACCCTACCTCTATTTCACCAGGCCTGTACTCAGGCATAACCTGTTTTTGCTTCATTCTTGAAAGGATTTGTTGGAAAAAAATCGATTTTCCTGATTTTTTTGAATTTTTGTTTGTTTGAGCATTTTATTTTGCCGACAAGCAATTTGATGGATGGGCGATTTTGAACTGCCACCGCTATATAGGATTGCCCATATAATTTTGTATATGCCTGCATTCACAATCTCCTCCGGAAGCATGGCCCCAGGCAGTCTACTGCCGCACTTGCAACCCACAAGAGGTGGCCGTCTGGTGAACGGACCGATGAAACCCTAAAAAACAGCTTGACTTTTCGCCTCAAAAATGGTAAAAAATTTCCATTACTCATTAGTGGAAAGAGTCGGGCAAGACAAAGGTCCGGCAGTTCAGCAGGCTTCTTTCAGGGTCATCCCGGCTCGCTTTGTCCAACCCCTCCGGCCAGATCTTCTGGCGGTTCAGCCTGCACCGACCATTTCTCCGGGGGCCTTACGGCAAGGCGGCGGTGTTTTCCTGGTTTGGTGGAGTTCATACTGATCCTTCTCCTCTCCGTTCGGGACCGTTGAATCCGGCTTCCCGTTTTGAACCTCGGACTGGAACCTCAGTCCTCCGGACTGGTGCCACTGTCCAGAGGAACCTCGCCTGCGAGGCTGGAAGACCGTGACCTGCGGCGGTCACGCCAAGAGAAGGAGTTCCCCCATTTCGGCACGGTCATCCATACCCGGCTGGTTTCCGTCTCGCGTGACCGCCGATGCCTGCTCCGCTCTGTTCCGCTCAGCCCCGGTCCGGTCCGCTCAGCCCAGCTTCGGTCCGCTCAGCTCCGGTCCGGACCCTCCAGGCCACCAGACTGGGAGCAGGTATAACTTGGTTCTTAATCATACGGAAAGGATTTTTCAAAATCGGGTTTTTTGATTTTTTTGAGAGTTTTTATTGTTTCCTGAGGTTCTTGCCCTGTCGCCAAACGCCTTTATGGCTGTACGGTCAGGAACGGCACCCTCAAGAGAGCATTGCCGCTGAACTTTTGCTGATTTCGATGCTTATGCCGCTAATGAGGGGTCCTTTGAGGACAGCGCCGCGGTCAACCGGCCGAAATGCTCTCGGTGCTCCCCGGTTTTCGACGGCTTTCCCATGATCTGCTGCCGGCATGGACAAACTCCTCCGGAAGCATATCCCCATACAGTCTACTTCCGCACGTGCGGCCCACAAGAGGTGCTTGCCTGGCAAACTGACCGATGAAGCCCTAAAAAAAAGCTTGACTTCCTGGTGAAAATATGATAGTCTCCAAAAATCACTCAGTAATGGAGAGAGGCGGGCAAGACATAGGCCCGCAGTTCAACAGGCTTCTTCCGAAGTCATCCGGGCTCGCCCGCACCGCCCCTCTGGAGAGATCTCCTGGCGATTCAGCCATCCAACGCTTCTTAAAGGGCGCTTTCGGCCATAGCCGGCGTCCTCGGAGGACTAACCTCCTAAAAGGACGTACCTGAAGAATGACGGCTCCGGCTCCTGCCGCAGTCCTGATTTCCAACGGGACTCGCTGCTCGAGCTCCGAGGCGTTTTCCCAAAGCCCTTAACCCCGGAGCCTCTGCCTCGGTGCCATTGCTCCGCTGCCTCCGCTCCGAAGGAGCCTTCCACCGTCGCCTGAACGGCTTTCCGGACTCAGAGCGATGTGCTTTTTTCAGTCTCCCGGCATGCTTGGCCCCGGTGCCTTTGCCTGCTGCTCCCGATGATGTTGCTGATGCTTTAAGTTGATGCTGCCTCTCATCTGCCTCCAGTTTTCAGTCGAGATTACACCATGTTAAACATTGTATTCTTCAGTGTCTTTAGTGTTTTAAGTGTCTTCAGTGTCTTAAGTGCCTTCTCCAGCACATTACCCAGCCAGTCACCTGTCAACTGCCTGTCAGCCAGCCCGATGAATCACCCCGTCCCCGGACGCCTTTTTCCCATTGGCGTCCGGCCGCCCGGTCCTTCCCGTTCCCCCTTGCCCTGACATACGCCGACGAGACCGGCCCGTTCCCCTCAAGTTCGGGCTCGCCTGGGCCGCACTCATCATGCCCATCGGCAGCGGTCTCTCGGAAGCTTCCCTACTGTAGGCGCCAGCCTTCGGTCAGACTGGATCGGTGCGTTCAACTTGACGCGCCCTTCTCCAGGTAGGTTGCGCGGTGCGGGATCCCCCGCCCGGCCGCATCCGCATCCGAAGCCGTCCACGGTCCACTCCCGCTGTATCCGCCTCCCTCCGGGGGAGACGCAGACGTCCGGGAACCCCTTCCCGGCAACAAGGGAACACCCAGATGAGAATGCCGAACTTCCCAATCGTCGCGCTCGCCGCAGTTGCTCTCGCCGCAGTCACTTTTGTCCCGGCATCCCTTTCCGTTGCCGCCGTGTCCGGCCCCGCCCTTCCTGACGGCCGCATGCCCGGCGTTTACCTTGCGGACTTCTCCCCCTCCTCAGATAATTTGAGACTTTCCGGAACAAACGCCGTCGCCTCCCCGGCGAACTTCCCGGCATCCGCTTCCGACTTCACCGCTTTCGATGAGGAGGCGTCAGCATATCCTCCAACGACCCTGATTCGCTTTATTCCGGCTGGCAGCGAGGCCGCCGGCAGCGTCCAGGAGGTCTCGGACGCCCTGTCCCGATCGGCTTCATCAGGCGACGTCTCCGCCGCAGACCTGCACCCGGAAGCACCAGGCCTTCCGCCTCCGGCCATCATCCCCGATTCCGAGTTCATGATCTTTGGCACCAGGCCGATTCCTTCTTTTTCTGAAGATTCCAAGAACGGAGGTTCGTCCTCCTCTTCCGGCACTCCCTCTTCAGGGAGGTCCTCTTCCGGCACCTCCTCTTCCGGCACCTCCTCTTTCGGCACTCCCTCTTCCGGCACTCCCTCTTCCGGGAGCTCCTCTTCCGGCACCTCCCCTTCAGGGAACACCACTTCCGGAACCTCCTCTTCCGGCACATCCTCTTTAGGTACCACCTCTTCAGGCAGCGCCTCTTCAGGCAGCACCTCTTCAGGCACCTTATTAACTTACGGCGCGTCCGTTGGGTCCGCGCCATCCGTCCCGACTGTCCCCTTGTTTCCGGAGCATCCTCATCCGGCTTCCGCTCCCCTTGTGTCCCTGGATGCCCTGGACTCGTTCGACCCTTCCGTCTCCGCCTACACGGACACGGAAGCAAAGATGGACATCGTTGCCAGGAACCTCGCTTCCTTGGCGGGCAAGGCGCCTTCTCCGACTGCCGCCGGGAGAGGTTTCGGGACCGAGCCGGTCCAATCTCTCGGTGGACTTGCCGCCTCTCATGCCTCCGGAAAGTCCCCAGGGATCGGAGATGATGCCCTGGCGCTCCAGGAGCACATGATGGACGGGGCGACCATCGCTGGCGCCGCTCTCGCCACGCCCGGTGCCGCCTCAGACACTTCCCCCACACCCGGTAAATCTGCCGTCTCAGGCACATCCTCCACAACCGGGACAGCCGGTGCCAGCCAGGCTCAAGACTCCGCCCGTCCGTCTACAGCCGGTGCCAGCCAGGCTCCCGACACAGCCCGTCCGTCTTCATCTGGTGCCCGTCAGGTTCCCGACACGGCCCGTCCGTCTTCATCCGGTGCCCGCCGGGCTCCGGACACAGACCAAACGTCTTCATCCGTTTCCGGTGAGCATAAGGACGCCGCCCGGCCGTCTCTGGCCTCCGGAGGGACTGCCGGAGACCCTTCCGGGGCTGCTTCAGGCCGCGGCGCGCGTTCCGGGAACACTTCCCTTTCTTCCCGCTCGACCTCCGGTCCTGATCCTGTCAAGGGGGATTCGGATTCAGGGCCGGTTCCGGTCCGGCAGTCACGGGCGCCGGCAGACACGCCCGTTGCCGGACCCGGTGCCGTCCCCCCGCTTCGGGCGGGGGACGGCGGCACCGAAGCCCTCCGGGAAGCCCTGAGGGAGTCCTCGGAGGCGGATCTCTCCCGCGGCCGCCAGGAGGCCTACGAGAGATCGTTAAGGGAGCTCCTGCCCGCCACACCCGAGGAGATAAGGACTCTCCGGGAGAGGGCGGACTCCAGGGACAGGGCCATGGCCGACCCGCCTCCGGCAACCATCAGGACCCGCACGGTGAGCCTGAGCCTCGAGCCCGGCTTCCGGCCCCCAGCGGTGACGCTCACGCCCAACCTGGTGACGGCGCTGGTCTTTCTGGACTCCAGCGGCAGCCCCTGGCCGGTGTCGGCGAGCGTCCTGGGCAGTTCCGAGCTCTTCACGGCCGAGGTGATAGCCGACTCCGGCCGCAACCGGGTTGTCCTGTCCCCCTCGAGCTCCCACGGAAGCTCGAACATGGTGCTGGCCCTGGAAGGCCACGACATCCCCCTGGTCCTCCGCCTGGAGACCCGCTCCGGAGTGGAGGAGGGAAGGAGCGTGGACGGGCTCGTCATCTACCAGGTCCTCGGCAGGGGCCCCAACGCCGCGCCCGAGCTGACGAGCTCGCCCGCGGGGCCTCCGGTCAGCCCGGATCTCTACGGGGTCCTGGACGGCATACGTCCGGAGGGCGCGACCATGCTCGTGAGCGAGCCCGCCCTGGACGGCACGGACTTCATAAGATCCGGCACAACCATGTACGTCCGCACCCGCCACGCCCTCGTCTGGCCCGCCACCAGGGCCAGGGTCGCGGGAGCGGGAGGCTGGACCGTCTTCGAGGCCCCCATGGAGGGCACGGCGCTTTTGAACGTGGGCGAGGAGATCCGCCGCGTGACCCTCAAGTCCCCTGAAGGTATGGGGTAGGAAAACCGATGCCCCGACTGCCCTGCGTCCCGATGCCCCGGCTGCCCGGCGTCCCGATGCCCCGGCGTCCCGATGCCCCGACTGCCCGACTGCCCGGCGTCCCGATGCCCCGGCTGCCCGGCGTCCCGATGCTTCGGCTACACGATCCTCCGACACTCAGATTCCTTAGATTCCCCGGCGTCACAGCACCCGTGACCCTGTGACTTCCGGCAGTTTGCAAACCGTCACCGGACTGTCGTCTGAAGCTCCGGAAACGTCCGTCATCTTTCGGGACCTTTCAGGTTCCAAGTACGCCCGCAGAGCTCCTGCTGAGCCACGGGAGGCCTTTTCAGAGCCTCTCCGGCGACAGCCGCGCCTTTTGTCCGAAAATGTCCCAGGAGGACTTGCCGGCGTATCCGGGAATCCTGCGGCTCCGCAGGCGCGAGTCCCCCCCTGCCGGATGTCCGGGGTTCCGGAAGCGAGTTTCACCCTACCGGATGTC
>JAISEQ010000494.1 GCA_031264045.1 Deltaproteobacteria bacterium | reverse complement strand
TTTCCACCGTCAGTTGGCTGGCTTCCCTTTATAATCTGCGGAAGCCCTTTAACTATCGGCTTTCCTCGCGACTGTAGAAAAACGCTTGGTGCATCGGCAAGATAACCGTTAATGAAATTAACTTGTGTGAATGAACCATCGGTATTATACAAAAATTTTTTTTCTACAATCCCGGTTTCTGCAAACCCGATGATGACACAGTGCACCGTGGCTTTCCCTTTTGCATCATTGCTCCACTTGAAAGATCTGCAGGCGAATGTTATCTCCATTCCCATTGAGAACAGCGGCTTCCACAACAAGCCAACGGATTCGCCTTGGACAATCGAGTTGGTTGACACGAACGCCGCCTGAATCCGCGTACCTTTCATAAACTGCGCAGATTTGTAATACCATGAACAGACGTAATCCAGTTTTCCGTATGCCGACTCGTCCGCGAACACCAGCTCCATGTCTTCTGCCTGTTCCGGATTTCGCAACTGATGGCCAACGAACGGAGGATTTCCTAGTATGTAGCTCAACCGTGACTTCGGCACAACGATTTCCCAATCGATACGCAGTGCGTTTGCGTTCACGATTGTAGCACTCTGCTTAAGTGGCATGCGGATATAGTAAGTACCGAACATTTCGGACGCCTTGATGTTCATCTGATGGTCGATGAGCCACATTCCAACCTGTGCGATTTGGCAGGGGAAGTCCTCATAATCGATGCCGTAGAACTGCGAAACACTGACTCTCAAAAATAGCGATATGCTTATCATAGGAAATCCAAAATCTCGCAACATCTTAATAATTTCAAGCTCAAGAAGGCGTAATTCACGATATGTGATTATGAGGAAGTTTCCGCAACCGCAGGCAGGATCCAAGAAAGTCATATTTGCCAATTTATCATGAAAAATTTCCAGCGCTCGCTTGTTAGCTTTCACCTGTTCAAACTCTTCCCATAATCCATCCATGAATAGTGGATTAATAATCTTAAGAATATTTTCCTCGCTCGTATAATGAGCACCCATCTCACGACGATCTTTTGCATTCATGATACCCTGGAACATTGCACCAAAAACTGCTGGACTTATCATACTCCAGTCAAAAGTGGCGCAGTGGAGCAAGGTCCTACGCATCTTCGCGTCAAACTCAACTGTTTCAAGATAATCCGCAAACAGTCTGCTGTTCACATAGCAGAACTGCAGAAGGTCTTGCCTGATAAGGGTACGCTTGTTACGAATTTCAGGTGACATGTTCAAAATTTCAAATAGTTTGCCGATGCGCTCCGAAAGATCCGAGCCGTCAGGCTTGGAATTTTCTATAAAATTAGTAAAACTACCACTTTGGAATATTCCGGTATCTTCAGCGAATAAACAGAACAGCAGACGTACGAGATAGACTTCCAGTCCATGTCCTTCATAACCGTGATCTTTCAAAGCATCGTGCAATTTTGCCATCTTCTCGGCGGCCTGAACATTCACCTCGATCTGATTTTCATAAACACGAGTGATCTCGTATCCCGCAATGTCGGCAAACAACTTAATGTGCTTATGCAGATATTTGGTTTTGAACTTAACCCGCTCTTCCGTGGTTCGGCGTAAGATGACGATGTTCTGAAAGTCGCTTACCATAAGTAAATTTGGCATCTCGTCAGCAGGAAGATGAAAGACGTAATCTTTCAGCTGCGTGAAAGCATCGACAAGATTTTTTCCTTTAGATTTCATTTCTATAGCGATCTTGCCTTTCCACAAATAATCCATAAAGCCCTTGCCACTTTCCCGTATCGTAGATTCCTCGAACATCCCAACGGCTAAAGGATCGGTCACGCCGAACACTCCCAGGAAGTCGCGCACAAACGACTGCCCCTCGGACTTTTCGTTCCCTCCATTAATCCACCGCTTGGAGAACCCCAAAGCCTTATTCGTTATTTCATCCCATGAAAGGATCACTCTGCTGTCCTCCATAACGGAGACATCTTGATGCAAAATACATAATTTATCTGGTTTTCCTTCGAAAGGATAGCCGCAACATCGTTATCGCTTTCGAATTTAGAAACTTCGGTCATGAAAGAGTGTCTCACTGCACCTCTCCTTCGATTCTGGCCGTGAAGAACTAGAGTAATTATTGCAACACAACATAGGAATCTTGTCAACAGTTTATTCACATCATAATAACTGATGAATGACGATTTGTTTCCGTTTGAGGGTGTGGAAGGGCATACTTGCGTCATCAAGAAAACAGAGTATCAGTTCAGGGAGAGAGGAGCATGTGACAAACAGGGATGTCATGTGGCTGGGGAACAACTGACAGGGAAGGGGGGGCCGGAGGCACTGGAGCGAGGTCCGCCTGCCCGCGAACGGATACCGGGCTGAACCGACAGGCAGGCGATCAGGAACTTATGCGGCAGGACGCCGACCCGGGCCGCTCACCCCAGGCCCCTCTTGAAGTTGAACCCGGTCCCGGCGGCCCTCCTGCCCTCCGCCGCGGCTTTCCTCATGGACATGGCGGCGGTGCCCGGGTCCTTCTCGCGCCTCAGGTCAACGATGTAGCCCGCGAGGTTCGGAAGCTCCGGACCTTTCAGAAAGCCGCCCATGAATACCCTCGCCTCCGGGAGGAGCACGAAGGCCTCCCCGTCCCTGGCGGCCCAGAACCTCTCCCCCCGGGGGCTCTCCACCGCGCCACGCTTGACGGCCGGGACCATCCTGGAGGTGAACAGGGCCGGCCGACCCGAGAGGTAGCACAGGGTCTTCCCCCGGCAGGTGGCGTCCCGGAGCCTGTTCCAGGTCTCCGCATCGACCTCGGCGCTCACGCAGGCGGCATCTATGCCCACGGAATGGAGGGCGTCCGCGGCGAAGCGGTTCAGGAAGCCCATACGGTGGTCGGCGTAAATCTGAGGGGTCCTCTCTCCCGCGGCCTCCATCACGAGGGCCGCCCCACTCAGCGTCGCGCACATGAACTCCCCGAACCCCTTGCCCATGAGCTGGGACGCCAGGGTCCTGAGCCTCGGCCCCTCCGGAGGGTAGACCAGGGGAGGCAGGCTCCAGACGGTCCGGACCAGCCCTTTGACCCGGCGCTTCCCGATCTCCTTCACATTGTAGGCGTTCAGAGGCAGTATCACCCGCGCCGGGGAAAGCGGCGCGACGGCCCTTATGTCCTTGGCGTCCTCCAGCCAGTACCAGATCTTCGAGGCCGGACCCCTGCCCCTGCCCTGGCGCCCGGCACCACCCGCGCGGGGCTTCAGGGCCGCCTCAATCCCGGCGGGAAGCTTGGGGAGCCTCTTGGGAGCCTTGGAGGCCGCGTTCAGGACCGCCCTGACGGTCCCCCCGGCCGTCCAGGCCTTCTCCTCGGCGGAGGATCCCGTCCGGTAGAGGATTCCCGCCCCGGCAAACCCCTCCTTGCCGCCTATGAAGATCTCCACCTCCGCTCCGGCTGGGGCGGCCTTCAGATCGTCGCCCGGGGAGGCGTCCGCTGGCAGCAGGGCGCCAGCCTCAGCGTCATGGGGGACAACTGCGGAATCGCGGGGAACGCCCTCGGCACCTCGGGGGACGCCCTCGGCACCGCGGGAGACGCCATCGCCATCGCGAGGGACGTCAGCGGCATCGCGCGGGACGTCAGCGGCATCGTGCGGGACGTCAGCGGCGTAACGGCCGGAGTCTGCGGCATCGGCGATGCCGCCCCCCCCGGCGGGACCCGCGCCCCCGGCGGAGGCCGCGCCGCGGGCCCCCGCATCCGCAAGCCGCATCTCCCCGAGCTTGAAGCTCACGCCCTCGCCGCCCCTGGCGCCCACGGCCCTCAGCCTGTCCCGGATCCGCAGGGGCCTTTCCAGAAGCACGGCCGACCAGCCGCCGTCCCGGGGCCTGAGCCTCCCGATCCTCACGCCGGAGACGGAGGAGCCGGAGAACATGGACGCGTCATGGAACTGCGGCGCGCCCCGCACGAAACCGCCGCACCTCCTGCGCTGGGGGGCATCGTCCAGGAGGGCCGCCGCCGCCTCCAGCGCCCCCTCGAAGTCCCCGGCGGCGTTGTCTATGAGCAGGCGGTAGGCCTTGACGGCCCTCTCCACGTAGTCGGGGCCCTTCATGCGGCCCTCGATCTTGTAGGCCCGGACGGGGAGACGCATCAGATCGCGGACGTACTGCGCGGCCTGGAAGTCCGCGGCGGAAAAGAAGGTGTCCCTGCGGCCCATGTTCGCGTAGGCCCTGCGGCAGGGCTGGGTGCAGGCGCCCCGGAGGGCGCTCCTCCCTCCCAGGAAGCTCGAGAACAGGCAAAGCCCCGAAAAGGAGAAGCACAGGGCCCCGTGGACGAAGATTTCCACGTCTATCGGACCCCCGAAGGCCATATGCTCCAGCTCCCTGTAGCCGGTCTCCCTGGGAAGGACCGCCCTCTCGAATCCCAGCGCCTCCAGCACCGCCAGACCCTCCACCGTATGCACGGCGGCCAGGGTAGAGGCATGCAGGGGGATCTCCGGGAAGAACCTCCGGCACAGGCCGGCAAGGCCGAGATCCTGGACGATGAAGGCGTCCGGCCCCTCCCCGGCGGCGGCGTTCAGGAGGGTCAGCGCCTCCCGCATCTCGCCCTCCTTCACGAGCGAGTTCGCAGCGACGTAGACGTTGACACCCCGCCTGTGAGCCTCGGAGATCGCCCCCCCGAGCTCCCCAACGGTGAAGTTCTCGGCGAGCGCCCTGGCGCTTAAGGACTTCAGTCCCACGTAGACCGCGTCCGCCCCTGCCTCTACAGCCGCCGCGAAGGATCCTGGACCGCCGGCAGGCGCCAGGAGCTCCGGACGGTACAGGGTGACCGTCCCCTCGTCTCCCCCGCGGAAATGCCGTCCCCCCCGCGCAGGAGATCCCGAGCGGCCGGGACCGCCGGGATGTCCGGAGCGGCCGGGACTGTCAGAACGGCCCGACCGGCCGGAGCGGCCGCCCTGAGGGGGACGGACGCGCTCCGCTTCCGGTCCCGAACGGGGGTGGCCCCCGCCGGGCACCTTCCGGACAGAATCTCTCCGGCCCAGCGGCTCGGGGCTGCCGGACGGGCGGGGGTTGCCCGAGTTCGATGGAGGTCGCGTCATAAAACTTTCCACGTGCCTGAAAGCCGGCTGATCCGGCCTCGCCTTAAACCGGGAGACCGCGGACGCGGGCCCCAGCCGGAAGCCCGTGGCCGGGAGTCCCGCAGGATTCCGGAAGGGCCGGTCCGGGACTGGCATCTTAGCATCTATCGCCGGGGGAGGCCACCTCAGGAGAAGCCCGGACGTCCCGACGCGTGCCGGGGGCTTCCGCGCGCTTCCACGACCGTCACGATTACGGCGAAGCCCTCGGAAATCACGGCTTTGACGGATAATCACGTTCGGGCGTACGGTCAGAAGCAGCTCTGGGACCCGCCCGGCGGTCAGGTCTCGCCGGGAAGCGAGTTTAGGCCTCGCGCCCCGGCTTCCGGCGACTGCCCCTCATAACTCCTTCTCGGATGGACCCGGATCATCCGCTTCGGTCGGGCAAATGCCGAAGGGAGGATTTAAGGGCAAGAATCACAACACGGTGAAATGTTACCGTTTGATTTAGGCTCCAATTGTCGCGATAGCTGGATTTGAAAGGACTTATGCAGCAGCAGAAGATAAACGATATTTGTTTTAAAATGATGAGACAGCATGATTATTTACCAGTCGAAAACATATGGAAAATGACGATTACTCCAAAAAATGTAATAATAAATGCGCCTGGTTCGCAATTAGCTGATTGGGTCGATATTTCTGGCAATTATTTCTGGATGCCATAATTTGATTATTTCAGCTTGATTAGAACGAATATATGATTCAACTGCAAAAACCCCTCCCCTTCCAACGTGAGGGTGAACGTTATGAGTTTTCG
>JAISEQ010000428.1 GCA_031264045.1 Deltaproteobacteria bacterium | reverse complement strand
GGGGGCGTGCTCGGGACCGGCGGGGATGCCGGGCAGGGACGGGGCTCCGGCGTCAGCCGGCGCCGCCCGCTCGGCCGGGACGGAGGGATCGGCCTCGCCGGCCGAGGGGGGGTGCCCGCCTTCGGGTCCCGGCGGGGAAGGGGCGGCGGGAGATCCGCCCGCCGTCCCGGCGTCCGCGGAAGCGTCCGTTCCGGAGCCTCCCCCGGCGGCGCCGGTTCCGGGGGATGCGGCAGGGACGCCGGCCCCGGCCAGGACGGTCCCGCCGGTTTCTGCCCCCGCGGCCTGCGGGGGGGCCGGGGTCGCCTTGCCCGTGCGGGCCGTGCGGGCGGCGGAAATCCCTTCGCCGTCCCGGCGCGGCGGCCTGGCGCCTGCCGGGGGGGCGGCCCCCGCCCATGCGGAGCCGACGACCGTGTCGTCCGGGCCCAGGCCCGCGCCGGCGGCCTCTATGGCCGGGCCGGCGTGGAAGACCCCGTAGAAGTCGGCCACGAAGTCCCCGGGGAGCTCACGGGCGTCCGCCTGCACGAGGCGCCTCCCGTGCCTGAAGACCCGGCGGGTGCCGTCCATGACCCTGGACGGGATCATGTCGTCCTGCACGAAGACCGGCATAACGGCGGACTCGGCGCGGATGCGCTCCAGCTCGGTCGCCACGGGATCGGGGACCTCCACCGTGCGGTCGCTCCACACGGTGGAGGCGGCGCGTTCCCCGGCCTCCAGCTCCCCGGAGTCCGGCTGGCCCAGCAGGTAGACGGTGGACGCGGCCACTGCCGCGACGAAGAGCGCCCTCACGCCGAAGGCCGGGGTGAGGACGTCCCCCGCCGCGCGCGAGAGCCAGGCCAACGCGGCCGCGCGCCTGGCGTACAGCCCGCCGGCGGAATGGCGCGGGGGAGGGAGGGCATGTCCGCGGGAGACCTCGCGGGAGCCTGCGGCCATGTTCGGACGGGTAGTCATCATTCGCCCTCCGGGAGGGACGGGGGGGCCGTGTCGCCCCTGCCCGCGCCCTTGGGGGCCTTCCTGCGGTAGGCCTCGATGATGTCGCGGACCAGCCGGTGCCTAACCGAGTCCCGGCCCTTGAACGTGCAGAACGATACGCCCTCGGTGCCGGGCAGTATCTCCATGGCCTCCGTGAGGCCCTCGGGGCGGCCGCCGGGCAGATCGCTCTGCCCCGGGTCGCCCGTCACGACCGCCCGGCTCATGGGGCCCAGGCGGGTCAGGAACATCTTCATCTGCTCGCGGGTGGCGTTCTGGGCCTCGTCCAGGATGACGAAGGCCCGGGAGAGGGTGCGTCCCCTCATGAAGGCCAGGGGGGCCATCTCCAGCTCGCCCGTGCTCTTCAGCGCCGCAATCCTCTTGAAGGGCAGGAGCTCCGCCAGGGCCTCGTAGAGGGGCCTCAGGTACGGGTCCACCTTGTCGGCCAGATCGCCGGGCAGGAAGCCCAGCCTCTCCCCCGCCTCGACCGCGGGGCGGGTGAGGATTATCCGCGCCACGTCGCCGGAGGTGAGGGCCTCCACCGCGGCGCATACGGCGAGGAACGTCTTGCCGGTGCCGGCCGGCCCCAGCCCGAAGACCAGGGCGTGCTCCCGCATGGCCTCGATGAAGCGCTTCTGGGCCACGGTCCTGGGCGCGGCGGGGAAGCCGGAGGTCCTGCCCGCGGCGTAGAAGTCCTCCAGATCGATCCCTGGATCGGTCTTCAGGAGGTGCGCCAGGCACTCGGCCTCCCAGGCGTCCGGCACGGACTCGCGGGTAGGCACCAGGGCCAGCCCGGCCAGCGCCTTGCGGCCGAGCTCCATAAGACCCTCGTCCTGGGCCGGGAGTATCACGTCCGCGCCCCTCTGGCTGGCCTGGAAGCCCAGGACGCCCGTCAGTATCCTGAGGTTCCTGGACTGGGGGCCCAGGAGATCCCTTCTCACGGGCAGGACCGCGCCTTCGGGGGTCCTGGACTCCCGCGCCCTGGGCTTGGCCGGGGGCCTGGGCGCGGCGGGCTTGGCCGCGGGGCTCTTGGTTCTTGCTGGCGTCATGCGGGCTCGCTGCCTTCAGGGTCCTTCATGCCGGTCAGTACCCGTCCGCCGGAAGGACAGCCGGACGGTCCGGCCGGCGCCGGTCCGGTCGCGCGGGAGCAGGCGGGGGGCGCACGGGACCCGGCACGGGAACGGGGCGCGCGGGATTCGCGGAAGGGCCCCGGCTCCGGCCGGGAGCTCCGGGGCCCAGGAGGGCGGCCTCCCGGCGGGAGCCCCGGCCCGCTGGTTCCGGAAGGCGGGAAGGCGTCCGCCGCCCCCGGACGGGCGACCGGCGGCCGGAAATCGTCCGGGACGGGCTGCCGGCGGCACGGTCCCGGGGCCGCCGCCCGGCGGCCCGCCCCGTCCGGAACGCCTGGCCGGAAACGTCCCTGAGCGCATCCCCGCGACCGGAACCCCGGAATCTCCGCCGAGGGCCCTCCGGAAGCCCGGGTCCAGCCCCCGGATCCGGCCGGGACGGACGCTCCGGGCCGTCATACGATGGACGGGCCCACCAGCGAGTAGATGAGCAGGCTCACGACGTCGCTGGTGGAGGTGACCACCGGCCCCGAGGCCAGGGCCGGGTCGATGTG
>JAISEQ010000423.1 GCA_031264045.1 Deltaproteobacteria bacterium | reverse complement strand
GCGGACACTCGCGGGACCGTGACGTGAACGCCGCGCTGAACATCCGTGCCGGGGGACTCCGTTTGCCGGGGATCGCCCGCGAAAAGAACCGCAGGACATGCGGGGTTAGCCCGGACGCTAATCTGGCGGGCCTGAGACGGCATACGGGAAGCCTCCGGTCTTTAGCCCGGGGTATGTCACATTAACTTCATCTGTCTCTCCGCCGACTCGTGAAGCTCCAAAAGCCTGGTTTCCGGAAGATTTCGAAGGATTGAGGCTCCAGCTGCCCGGGGAGTGTGCGGACCGGACCTGCTGCCATCGGGAAAGGGCGGGAGGAGCCGGATCGGCCGCAGCGTGAAAACTACCCGGTGAAGGGGACATTTCACGCGTACCGGCGTTCCGGACCGGCCCCGGCGTTCCGGACCGGCCCCGATGGGCCGGAATCGGCTGGCCTGAAGCTCCGGATCGGGGCCGTCCCGGATCGGGGCCGTCCATGAAGACGGCGGACCGGAATCCGGGGGCCGGGGCTCTGCAGGGTCCCCCTCCGGCCTGTTCCCGCAGGGCCCGGGATGGGCCGGGGGAGAAGTTCGGGGGGGGCGGGGGGAGCGATGATGAAGGCAGACACCAAATCAAGGTGCCGGACAGGACGGAACGGCTATCCGTTGACTTTGCATTCATGATGATTACATTTTGTACAGGGAGGCCAGGGGCAGGCCGCCCCGGGGCCTCCGACCGTCACGGGAAGCCGTGCCCGCCTCCGGGCGGAACAGCTTCCGCTCAGGACAGGAGCGATGATTTCCTGAGAAGGTCCGGCAGTTCGGGGAAAATTTGTCGGGATCCCCCCGCCATCCTTATGAAAAAGGGTCCCGGAAGCCGATAAAAGACAAAAGGGCTCCGGTTCTCCCGGAGGGCCGGAGCCTTCCGGGAAGGGGTAGCCCCTGCCCGGAACAGGCGCCTCCCGTCGAAGAGAAGGAGGGCCGGCGCCGGAAAAATAGGCGGCGGACTTGCCCCGTGCGCCGCGTCCCCGTCGGCGGGCATCTCCCGCCGAAGTCCGTGTCTCCCTCCCGCCGTTTCCGGCGGGGGAGGGGAGAGGGCGAGCTCCGCAAGCCGGCCGGGAGCTCCGGGATATGCCCCTGAGCTCCAATCCGGCTTCCCGGAAGCCCGTCCGGAGGAAGGGCACGGTTCCGGCACCGCCCGGCCGCCCGCCGGGGTCAGCTTCCGGGAACCGGGCACGGAGGCTTCCGTCCCCCGCGGGAACGGGACGCGCTTCGGGCGGTTCGCCGCATACGCCGCAGGCCTCGAAAGCAGGCGCTCCCCCTCCCGTGTCCGGAAGGGCGGTGCGGGCGGCATCGAGGCATACGGCCGGCCGGCCCGGCGCGGGACGAAGGCCGAAGCGCGGCAAACGCGGGGGGTTCCGGCGAAGGCCTCGCGGAAGGTTGACAAATCACAGGCATGTAGTACCCTTGGCGGGTCATATCCACCAGGTCTGCCAAATGCCGCAGAAAGATCTTGCCATAATCCCGAAAGGGGATTAATATCCCTGGGTTACATGGCCAAGACCGGCATTGCGGCATTTCCACTCCAGAGGAGGGCCCGTCTCCCTAAAGGCGGGGTCTCCACGATCTTTTTATGAGCCGATCCCTCCCCATAAGGCAAAGCCTGGCGCTTTTCCTGCTCGCGGCGCTCCTCTGCTCCTGCCGGACCATCGAGCAGCAGCCGGAGTCCCCAGCGGGCGTCCTGCCGGCTCCCCGCGTACAGGCGGGGGACCTGGGAGAGCCCGGGGTCCTCAAGACGGACTTCCAGCTCCCCTCCTCCCCCACCATCTGCGGCGAGCGCATACCCGTGGAACGCCCCGCCGTCCACGAGAGGCTGGAATACGAGTTCCTGCTCCTGGTCCACAACCCGGCCCAGGTGGAGCTCTGGCGCAGGCGGGCCATCCGCTACTTCCCCCTCATCGAGTCCTCCCTGAAATCTTCCGGCCTTCCCGACGATCTGAAATACCTCGCGGTCGGCGAGAGCGATCTGCGTCCGGCGGTCTTCTCCCCCGCGGGAGCGGCCGGGCTGTGGCAGTTCATGGCCTCCACCGCCCGCGGCTACGGAGTCAAGGTCTCCGCCGTCGAGGACCAGAGGCTGCTGGCCGACGTGGCCCTCCCGGCCGGGCTCACCTTCCTCGCTGAACTGAACGGCCGGTTCGGGAACTGGCCCCTGGCCATGGCCGCCTACAACGCTGGCGGCGGGCGCATCTCCCAGGCCATGAACCAGGGCGGCGCCGACTACTGGGAGCTGAATCTCCCCAGGGAGACCGAGCGCTACGTTTACCGGATAGCCGCGATAAAGCTGGTTCTGGAGGGAGCTCCGGCCTTCGGCTTCAACGATCGCGCCCCGGCTGGGCTGTACTCCCCCGACTCCTACGATCAGGAGTCGGTGACCTTCCCTTCCGGGACCACCTGGGCGTCCCTTGCCCGGAGCCATGGCGTCGGCTACAAGACGCTGAAGCTTCTGAACCCCCACCTGGCCGGTCGCCAGACGCTCTCGGGCGGCCCGTACATTTTCCGAACCCCCAAGAAGCCGGTCTGACACTGGCTTGATTCTTGCATTATATATTTTGTCGAGAGGCCTTCCCGTCGGGACCGTGTCAGGGACCCTGCCGGTCGGCCGGCGGCGCGGCGCCTCCGCCGCCCCGCTCAGATGACCTCCCTCCGGGCTCTTCGGCCCGAGGGGTTCACGGATACACTTCCTTGACACGAAGGAAGGTGGAAGATGGCAACGGACTTGACGATAAACGACAGCAAGCGGAAGAGCACCGGTCCCGCGTGCAACAGCGCGCCCACCTGCTGCTGGTACGAGACCAGCGGCGCTTTCGGGGGGGACTGCACCAACCGCAGCAACCTCGTCTGCCAGCTGAGGCGCGAGGAGGTCTTCAGCGGCCAGGCCGTTCCCCGCGGCGAAAAGAAGGCGCTCGCGAGGGCCAACAACTGACCTTCCGCGGCGCTTTTCCGCGCCACCCGCCGCTGGCGCCCCTCAGGGCTCCTGCACGGCGCGCGCGGCGTTTTCAGGCGCGGCGCGGCAGGCGGCCCGCTTCCTTTCCGGGGCCCTTCCCCGGAGACCCCGCTGCTCCCCTCCGGGACAGTCTGCCCCAGCTTGAGGCAAATCTCAGACACCCGACTAGGAAGACGGCCTCACCCCCGACGCGTAAACGCCGCCACCCGGCTGAACCCGGCCCCGAAGGCCGGGCATGTTGCCCCCGACGGTGCTTGCGGGAGTCCTCCCGGCCTCCCGAGCCCGCGCGGGGCATTCTGTTTTCCGCCATTTCACGAACGCACGTTCGGACCAAATCCCGCTCCGATCTTCCGGTTCAAGTCCCGCAAGGCTTCCCGAGAATCTCCGGTTTCAGTCCGCATCTTCCGATTATTTCCGTTCCGGTTCCCGGTTCCCGCCCCCCGGACATCCCCCGCGCCTCGCCGGACGCTCCGGCGCCCCCCCGCAGACCTGCCCGCCCGGTCCCCCGCCGGGCGGGCCCTCCCGCAGCCGTTCCATACCGGTCTTTTCCTGCAGACGGACCCCCCGGCCCTTCCCGGCCCGGGAGCCCTCGCCCGGGCTCCGGCCGAAAGCCTTGTCCCTGGCCGCTTCCGACCGGGCCGCAGCCGATTTCCTTAAGTTTCGGGTGACGACAATTACGCCTGCGCCAACCCCCGCCCACCCCGGAATCAGCCCGGGGCTGTGGATTTCGGACTTCGACGGGACCGTCAAGCCGCTGGGGGGCCCCGTCTCCCCCGAGGACGTCGCCGCCATGAGAAGGCTGGGCGAGCTCGGGGCCGTCCGGGCCGTCGCCACCGGGAGGAGCATCAGGGCCTTCGTCCGGGACTGGGATCCCGCCTTCGGGATAGACTACCTCATAAGCTCGTCCGGGCTTGCCGTCTCCCGCTTCGGGCCGGGGGGGCATCTGGATCTGCTTTCCGCCCGGAAGTTCACCGCCTCCCAGGCGTCGAAGGCCATAGGCATAGCGGGCTCGGCGGGCATGGGCTTCTTTCTGGCCCTTCCCCCTCCGGAGACGCACCGCTCCTTCTGGAGCAGGGGCGGGGGGCCCGCCCTTTCCTGCTTCGAGGCCAGGATCCTCCACAGCCGGGGCGATTCCGTCCCCTGGGACGGCACTGCCGGGAGGACGCTCGCCCAGGTGCTGGTCATGGGAGAGCCGTCCCGGGCCCGCGAGGCCGAGGCCCGCTTCCGGGCGGAGGCCCCGGAGCTCTCGGTCGTGGTGAGCAGCTCCCCCTACGGGGACGGGGCGCTCTGGATAGAGATCTACCCCCCGGGGGTCTCCAAGGGCAAGGCCGCGGCGGCCCTCGCGGCCTCCCTGGGCATGTCCGCCCCGGACGCCGTGGCCCTGGGGAACGACTTCAACGACGAGGACCTTCTCGAATGGGCGGGCGCAGCCTTCGTGAGCTCCGAGGCCCCGGAGAGCCTGAAAAGCCGCTTTCCCTCCATGCCCCCGGCCGGGCGGGCCCCCCTGGCCTACGTGGCCTCGCGGCTGGTGAGGGGATTCTGAGTCCCCGGAAGGGGCTTCCGGGGCGGTGCCGGCGGCCGACAGCGCGGCCGGAACGGCGCTATAATGCCGCGAAGGGGGTTTCC
>JAISEQ010000377.1 GCA_031264045.1 Deltaproteobacteria bacterium | reverse complement strand
GGAAGGCGGGGGACCGGGGCCCGCGTTCAGGTCTGGGGGCAGGGGGGGGCGGCTGCGGGTCCGGGGAAGGGGGGTCGGCTTCGGGTCCGGGGAAGGGGGGGCCGGCTTCGGGTCCGGGGAAGGGACCGGTCGGGGCCGAGGTCTTCCGCGCCGGGAACGGCATGCCGGGGAAGTTTTGCGGACGGTATCCTTTCAGGCCGGCGCCGCGATACTGTGGAGGCCAGGGGCCCGGACGGTCCCGGGGCGTTCCCGGTCAGAACCCCGCTGCCGCCTGGGCCTCGTCGGGGTAGATCTTCAGGATCGACATGAAGCCGGCTATCTTGAAGACCTCTTCCGCCATCGGGCTGAGCGAGCAGAAGGCCGTGGTGAAACCCGCCTTCTGGACGTTCTTGGCCAGGGCCAGGAAGCTCCTCAGGCCCGATGAGCTCACGAACTCCAGCGCGTGGAGTTCCACCAGGACGTTCTTGGAGGGAGCGGGCCCCAATGCCCTGGTCGCCTCGTCGAAGGACGGAGAGGTGCTGGCGTCCATTCTTCCCGAGACGCTCAGAAGCGTGTAGGCGCCTTTGTCGGTCGTGGTTACCTGCATGGGGGCGGACGCTTTCTGGGGGGAGTGGGGTTGACGGGGGGGCGGCAAGCGCTTTGTCTGAGGCTAGCACAGGGCGGGGAGCTTGGCAAGATCCGGTCGCGGCCTGGCGGGGCGGAGTTCGGGAGCGCGGGGCTGCGGAAGCGGCATGAGCCTGGATGTCGGGGTGACGGCGGGATAAGTCGGGGCTGGCGTGACGGGAGGGTTAGGCGGGACGCGCGGAATGGGGCAGGCAGGTGCCTGGCGATGGATCAGGGCAGGAAGCGGATCCTGTTGGATGGCGCGGAACATCACCTTTCATAGGGGAAGGTGTCTCTTGTGGAGGAGGAAGGTTGGGAAGGCCGGGAGGAGCGGGGAGGGTGCGGGACGGCGGAGGGATGCACGGCAGGGGCGGGATGGCCGGGAGGTGGCGGGCAGGGGCGGCGCGGTTTGACGCGAGATTATAAATTAGTGGTAAAATGAACGCCCGAGGCGAGACTGACGGATCCCGCCCGCGACTCAGGGCCGCAGATGGGGACAGGCCTCGGACGTGACGCGTGCCCGTCCGGTCCGGATCGGTGGGGGGCCGGAGCGCGGGGGACATCTACCCGGGCGGGTTCCACATGGGAGGGGCGGCCGGTGGACAGACTCTTAGTGGACGCGGACCAGGCCAGGCTCAGTGAAGTCTTGTCCTTCGCGTCCGGGGATCTCCCCCCGGGCTACGAGGGGGCCGTCGGCAGGGTGGAGCTGGCCGTGGAGGAGGTCTTCATCAACATCTGCCTGCATGCCTACTGCGGGGAAAGGGGTCCCGTCAGCCTCACCAGGGCACTCGCCCCCGATGGGGAGGGAGGCGAGTGCCTGGTCATAACCATAAGCGACGGCGGCAGGCCCTTCAACCCCTTCGAGGACGCTCCGCCGCCCGATCTTACCGGTGATCTGGCTGTGAGGAGGCAGGGGGGCCTGGGCGTCCATCTGGTGAAGAGGATGGCCGACAGGTTTTCCCACAGGGGCACGGACGGGGGAAACGAGACGGAGCTCCGCTTCAGCCGCTGCGGAGAGTGACCCCGCGTGCGGCCGGCCAGGGCGTCCGGGGCCTCGGGTCCGGTCGGGCCGGTTCCGGCGCGGGAATGTCCGGCAGGCCGGTCCGGTGCCGGGAAGTACCGGGGAAGTGGCCCTTCCGGACGCCGCGGAGATTTCCGGGAGCTTGGGGCGACGGTCCGGATCCGGTGGACCGCCCTGCCGCGGGGAGCCGTTTGTCGGAGCCGGAATCTCTGGCGGGCCGCCCGGAGCCCAACGGTGAGCCGGAGCGGGAATGCGCGCCAGGCCCCTGCGGAGGTGCCTCCGATCCGGGTCAAGAGGTCGGCCGCGAAGAGGACGGGGACTGCCCGGAAGGTGATGGCCGCGGAGAACGCCGTGGCTTCGTGCTCCGGGCGGCGGGCCCGCGCCCGCGGGAGGGGCCGTCCGCGCAAATCTTGCGGAACGGCGGTTTCTTACCCGGCGCCCGCATGCAGGCCGCTCCGGACTGCACGCCTAAGCTCCTGTCGGCGGGCGCCGACGAGGGCCCCGGGTCGGCTTTTAGGCTATAATCCCCCCGGGCTCCGTCCCGATTCCCCCGTCCCGGGCAGGGATCCGCCGGATCGGACCGCCCGGCAGCTCCTCTTCCGGCAGGCCGCGGGCCTTCCCGCCGCTTCCGGTGCTGTCCGGGTTCCGGCCCCGGCCGGGCAACGCCGGCCAGGTTCCGGTCGCCGGCCGGATACTAACTGCCGGGGACCCGGCTGAGGGAGACCGCGCTCCCGGAGACCCCGGCCGTTCCCGACCCCGACGTTCCGTCCAGGAGAGCCCGAAGGACCCATGCCCCCTGAAGACGCCAAAGCTTGCCCCCCAGCCGGAGCTTCGCGGGAAGCGGAGCCCCCTCTCCGTCCGCGCTCCCTGCCGGGGGGGGGCGCGTCCCGCGCCGCGGGAACCATCCGCCGCGCGGAAGCCTCCTCTGCCGGCGGCTCCTCCCGTTCCGGCGCCGCCTCACGCGGAAAAGCTCCGTCCCGTGCTGGGGCTCTTCTTCAGGGGTCCGCCCCGTTGTTTTCCGCCGGGAGCGGCGGCCCGGAGCCTTCCGCCTGGAGCGGCGGTCGGGGGACCGGCGTCGGCAGATGCCGCCGCGGGGGCCCTGGCCTCCGGCTGTGCCTGGTGATGGGTTTAGCGGCGCTCGCGCTGACGGTGTGGCCCGGGCTTCCGGTTCCGGCACTGGTGGAAGCCTGCGCCCAGGAGCCGGGGGCGGATCTCCCGTCCGCAGGTTTCGGCGCCGGTGTCCGTCCCGGAACCGGCGCGGTCGAGGTCCCGGAAGGTGCGGCGCCCTCGGAGGGTGCGGCGCCCCGGGCTCCCGCGGCCGGCGCGGTGACGGGGGACGTGAAGCCGTTCCGCGTGATCTACGTGGAGGGGGGATCATATGCGGACTACTACCTGACGCTGGCGGGCCTGGTGAGGGGACTCCACGCGTTGGGCCTGGTGAGGGACGGGAACCCCCCTGTGAAGCCCGACTCCACGGACACCATGGAGCTCTGGCAGTGGCTCTCCGGGGTCCAGGGGACGGAAGGGATCCTGGAGTTCCCTGAGGACGGCTTCTACTCCGCGGGCTGGTCCGAGGTCGGCCGGGACAAGGTGAGGAGGGGCGTGGCCGAGAGGATCAGGGACAGGGGGGACGTGGATCTGATACTCGCCTTCGGGACCAGGGCCGGGCTGGACTTCGTGCTGGACGATCCGGGGGTGCCGGTCATGAGCCTTTCCGCCATAGATCCGGAGGGGGCCGGCTTCGCGGCGGGGGACGGGGCCGAGGGCCGGCCTCAGAGGCCCTGGGCCCACGTGTTCGTGAAGCGCGACAGGATACCGGCCCAGCTGAGCCTCTTTCACGGGACCTTCAGGTTCGGCCGGCTGGGCGTGCCCGTGGAGGAGGACCCGCAGTCGGGGAGGCTCTCCATGGCCTGGCCGGCCATAGAGCAGACGGCGGCCGCGCTGGGCTTCACGGCCGTGCCCTGCTACGCTTCGATGGAGATACCCGACCGGGACGCGGCCTTTCGCAACCTCATGGAGTGCCTGGAGATCCTCTCCCGCGAGACCGAGGCCATCTACCTGACGGTCAACAACGGCATGCTCCGGAGCCGGATGGGGGAGATCCTGGCCCCCATGGCCGAGGCGGGCATCCCCTCTTTCTCCCAGGAGGGATCGGAAGCCGTGCGGGCCGGGGTGCTCATGAGCGCGGGCCAGGACGACTACGACGACATTGGCCTCTTCGAGGCGCGGGCGCTGAGGGAGATCCTGAACGGCGGCACCCCAGGAGAGATCCCCGGCATCTACAGGGCGCATGCCTCGGTGGCCATAAACCTAACCATGGCGCTGAGGATCGGCTGGAACCCCCCCTTCGAGATTCTGGTGGCCGCCGACCGGATCTACCAGGGCATGGCCGAGCCGTTCCGGGACAGCCATCCCTCCTGGGCGGTGCGCACCGGGGGCCCGGCGGCCGGCCAGGGGTCCGGGCAGGCGTCCGACGGAGAGGCCGGGGGCTCCGGGACCGGCGGAGGCGTGGGGACGCCGGACGGGGGAGAGGCTGGAGACTTGACCGGGGAAGTGGAAGGTGTGGGAGCGGGAGACATGACCGGGGAAGATGCGGGGGCGGGAAACGATGTGGAAGGCGGCAGGACTTCCGGGGCGGCCCTCTCAGGGTGGGGGACAGCTGGAGGGGACCTGACGCGGACGCGCGGTCCTGAGCCGGGGCCTGACGGGCACGGGGAAGCGGGCGGGGATCCGGCTTCGGCCCGGGGCCGTATTCAGGGGGTCGTCCCGGATTCGGCCGGCGCGGCGCCCGCCGGGCGGTACGGCGCTGCTTCTGCCGGAGAGTCCGCCGGGGCGGCACGCGGCGGGACGGTGGGCGCCGGGGGCTTCGGCGGGGCGGTCGCCGAGGGGGAGACCTTCGCGGCCGAGTGGGGCAACGTGCCGAAGTTCGGGGACGGTGCGGGCGGGAGCGGGGAGAGATCAAGATGAGGACGTCGGCTTCTGGCCGTCCGGCGCCCGGCGCGCCGGGGCGCCCCGCGCCGGGCGGGGGGAACGGAGGCCGACCTTGGGCCTGAGGTTCAAGACGTCCGTCCTGATCGTGGCCGCGGTGTTCCTCTCGGTCGTGCCCTTCGGCGTCTACTCGCTGGAGGAGTTCGCGGGAAGCGCCGTGGAGAGGGAAAGGCGCGACTTCAGGGTGGCGGCGGCTGTCCTGGCCGAGGAGATCCGGTCCTCCAACTACAGCTTCCTTGCCGAGGAGGTGCTGGACATCGTGGGGCGCAAGGAGGCGCTCCGGAAGGTGAGCATCCTGTACGCCCGCTACCTCGACGGCCTCATGGAGGACGGGGGGAGCCCTCCGGAGCTGGCCGCGACCACGCGCCGTCTTCTCGGAAGGCTCTCGGAGATGGGGGTGGAGACCGGGATAATACGCCTTGACGCCGATCACGACGAGATAGACGTCGGCCTGCCCGCGTCTTGGGCCGGGGTCACGGACGTCCTGGGGAGGAGCCTCAGCTACCTGGCCCTTGAGGACGAGCAGGCTTCGGAGGGCCGCTTCTATCTCTTCGGGACCCGGGGCGAGGGGAACGGCGGGGACGGGCAGGGGGGTTCGAGGACGCTTCTGGGTTTCATGTGCCCTTCCGGCGACAGGAGGAGGATCTACGCCTTTCTGGAAGACGTGACGGTCGAGGCGGAGAGATCGGGCAGGGCGGCGGAGTCGGTATTGGGCCAGCTCCGCTACAGGCTCTCGGAACTGCCCCTGTCGGAGCATTCCTTCGCCGCCGTGTTCGGCCCCGACGGCCGTGAGCTTCTCTTCTACGGCGGCCCCGGGCGGGGGGAGGGAAGGACCGGGGAGAGCGGGACGGCGGCCTGGAGCCTGCCGGGCGAGGTCATGGGAAGGGCCAGGTCCGGCCGCTTCACCGAGGAGGACATAATACTGCCCGGCGTCCGCGGGCCCTTCATCATGCGCGTCGAGCACTTCAGGCCCCTTGACTGGTACATAACTCTCGCCACCCCCCAGGCGGCCCTGTCGGCCCCGGCCAGGGCCCTCGCGGTCAGGCTGGCGTTCGCGGCCTTCGCGGCGGTGGTGCTGGGGGTGGCCTTCGCTCTCGTTTCGGCCAAGGTGCTGGCCCGGGGGCTCATGAGCCTGGAGCGCCGGGTGGCGGAGGCCGAGGGGCTCGATCTGGCGGATCCTTCCAGCGCTGACTTCTTCCGTGTGGATCCCCTGGCCGACCGCCGGGACGAGGTGGGAAGGCTCGCGGGCGCGGTGGATCGTCTGGGGCTCTCGCTCGTGACGAACATCCAGGAGGCCATAGCCGCGGGCAAGCGCCAGGAGAGGGTGCTGAGCGAGCTCACCGCCGCCCGCGAGATCCAGGCCGGCATGCTCCCGCTCCCCAGGGAGGCCCCCAAGACCCCGGGGTTCGACGCGGCGGCGATGCTCCATCCCGCGAAGGAGGTCGGGGGCGATCTCTACGACTTCTTCACCGCCCCCTGCGGCAGGAGGTGCCTCGCGATCGGGGACGTCTCGGACAAGGGGGTGCCCGCCGCCCTGTTCATGAGCATGGTGGTGACGCTGGTCCGCGGGACCATCCAGAGCGGGCTCCAGCCCGAGGCGGCGCTGGCGCTGCTGAACGAGCAGCTGAACGACCGCAACCCGTCCTCGATGTTCGTCACGCTCTTCATCGGGCTCTTCGACGCCTCCACCGGCGTCTTCACCTACGCGAACGGCGGGCACATCCCCCCCGCGGTGGCTACGCGGGAGGGCGTGAGGTTCTTCTCGACCGACGATCCGGACCCGCTGGTCGGCGCATGGCCGGGGGTCCGCTACCGCCGCCGCGAGGAATACCTGGGCGACGGGGAGCTCTGCCTTCTCTACACGGACGGCGTGACCGAGGCCCAGAACGCCCGGGGCGCCCTCTTCGGCCAGGAACGTCTTGGCCAGTCGCTGGCCCGCGCCTCCCGCGATCCCGAGGAGGCCGTGGCGGCGGTTTACCGCTCCACCCTGGACTGGCGCGGGAACGCCCCGCAGTCCGACGACATCACCATGCTGGCCTTCAGGAGGAAGATCCCGCAAGGTCCGGGGGCATAAGGAAGCCTTCGGACGATCACCCTGGCAGGAGGCGTAATTCGCAGGACGCCGCAGGGTCCCGAGCCATTCGCCCGGGACGGTGTCCGGAGCCGGAAGCTTTAACATGAAAGGTTTTCCGGGGCCTCGCCGCCGGGGACGCCGCCACATGCATCCCGCTGCATGACGCGGCTTTCATGGGCCGGGGTGCCGTCATGCCGCATGGGGTTTATCATGAAACTGCACTTTAGTGCTTCATGGCCGGTGGTTTTACGTTATCTTCATGTGCCATCAGCCGATCGAAAAGTTGGCCAAAGGTTTGTTAGGCCTGCACTTTGACTTCAATACCATTCCGTTTACCCATAGTATCAAACAGCATATCAAGCCCGTTCCAGATAAGACGCGGAAAAACCCTTCGGCGCCTCCCGCGTCCCCCCGCTCCTGGCCTCCGGCCTGGTTCTCGGTGCCGCTCTCCCGAACACGAACGGGATCCCCCACGCTTGCCCTACCCCCTCCCTTCCGGGACCGACAGCTCCATTCCGCTCAGGCCGGGACGGGAAGAAGGGAGAGGCGCACGCTACCCCCCCCTCATTTCAGGTGCCCCACAGGTCCGACAAACCGGATCCGCAGGGAAACGCCGCACCCAAAGCGGAACGCCGTCTGCCCCTCCTCCAGGAGCAGAAGCCCGGAATCCTGGAGTACCGGCCCTTAACCGCAGAGGGCAATCCCGTCCGGCGTCATGACGGAGCCTCCTCCTGTTGTTCCAGCGACACCCCGGGTTGAAGCTCCCGTGACCGAATCTCCGGCCTTTCCAACGCGAGAACATGACATCGCCATGACCAGGAACCGCCCGGGGAATCATCAGGGAATATTCAGGTCCGCATGACCATCTTGAATCATGATGCCCCGGCTACCGTTCACGAGCCTGACCAATTATCCGTACTGTCTTGCGGGCCCTGCGGAAACTAAGCCAATCGGAGTCAAAATTCGAATCGCATACAGTTTTGAGTTTTTGAGTTTCAGCCCGGTTGCAGAAATGTCGATTTTGTGGCACAATGTTTTAATCCGGCATACGCTTTCAGTCCGGATAATCGGGGCGAACTAATACGGACATCATGTCGCGGCAACCTGACAACCCCCGGTTCGGGCATCTTTCAGGAGACGGAACTTGGAACAGAAATTTAAAATTTTACCTATTTCCGATCGATCCTTTAGAGAAATCAGACAGGGTAATTTTCTATATGCTGACAAGACAGAGTTCATCTATAATGCACTCGAAATTTTTAAATACAAGAGTTGCTTCCTTTCCCGGCCCAGGCGGTTCGGCAAGACGCTCCTTCTGAAGACCATAGATTCGCTGTTCCAGGGCGACCGAAAACTTTTCGAAGGCCTGTGGATCGACAAAAGCGACTACCAGTTCAAAAAGCATCCTGTCCTGAACTTCAACATGGCCTATGCCGATATACGCACCCCGGACGACCTTATCGGCAATATCGAAGATGATTTGAGGGAAATGGCTTCCGAGCAGAGCGTAACAGTTACCTCGAATTCCTACGGCAGGATGATGGAACAGCTTCTGAAATCCCTTTCAAAGAAGTACGGTATCGGCGCTGTTATCCTGGTTGACGAGTACGATGCTCCGGTGACCAGGCATATATCGGACCGAAAACTTTGCGAGGCCAACCGGGATGTCCTTCATGAGTTTTACCAGTCCATGAAAACGAACCTTGACTATATCCACTTCGCCTTCGTCACCGGTATCACCAGGTTCGCCATGACCTCCATGGATTCCGGTCCAAACAACTTCATGGACATCTCTCTTCTGCCCGAATTCGCCGGAATCTGCGGCTTCACTCCCAGCGAACTCGATTCTTGTTTTAAAGAAAGGTTCGAAGAGACTCTCGAGGGCCTTAAAGATAAAGGCGAACTCCCGCAGAGCGCCGATGTAGACGATATGAGGGCGGAAATACTGAAATGGTACGATGGCTACAACTGGCTCGGAAGCGAGCACGTCCTTAACCCGTACTCCATTCTTCATTTTTTCCATAAAAAAAAATTTGGCTCGTACTGGCCTTCTTCAGGACGCCCATCACATCTTTCCGCACTACTCAAGAAAAATCCTCTGGACTACATCCAGCTTAGTCATGACGGCCATCCTGCTCAGAAAATAAGAAAAACCGAACTTTCAAACATCACCTTGGAGCCAATACTGTTTCACAGCGGGTATCTTACAATCGACAGCGAAACACCCATGTCAAGAATTCAAAATTTCAAACATATACAACAGGAGACATTATCGTTAAAAATTCCGAACAAAGAAGTTTCCATTGATTATATAGAAACAATTTCAAGGAATATTTTCAAACCTAAGCGCAAATATATAAGCGACTTGTCGAAAAATCTTCCTGTAGCATTGTTGAACAGAAACTCCGATGAAGTGGTGAGGTTGCTTCATGACATTCTTGTCTCAATCTCTTTTCACCTGCACCCTTCCAACCGTCAGAAAAAACCGGATCGGCGCTACGAATCCGAGAAGGTTTACCATTGCATAATCCATTCCTCTCTTCTTTCAGCAGGTTTTAACGTCATGAGCGAAGCGTCCGGAGGCGATGGCCGTTCGGACATGACACTGTTTCTTGATACAAATACATGCGTTGTGATTGAACTTAAACGCTGTACGCCTTCCAAATCGGCTCAAGATACAACCGACTTCAGCGATGACGAAATAATACGTTCAGAAGCGAGAAGAAGAGAAAAAGAACTTTCCGCCGCTCTTGACATTGCCGAAGAACAGATGAAGGAAAAGGACTACGCCGGACCCTACAGAGCGACCCGGCACAGAGTGATATGCATGGCCTTGGCTATCCGCAATCGCACCGAAGTGGCGGTACGTTTCGTTGAGGGCTAGGCAACGTTAATAATTTAGACCTGCAAGTCTGGAATATCCGTAAACAGAGTTGGTATCCGTTCACAAGGGTTGAAGACCACCTCCTCCCCCCAAGGTCTCGGGTTGCTTCCTCTGCCCGAGGACGTCTCCCATCGGTCCAGGACAGGCTCCCGCCTCCATCGGGAAGCCATCCCCTGCGCCAGGGAGCAACGCTCCTGCTCCAGGACCGCCATCACCTGCCTCAGAACGGCCTCCCGTATATCATAACAGCCTCCCGCCTGCCTGCCTGAAGATCGACTCCATCCTGGCATAGGACAGCCCCCCACCTTGTGCTCGTGATCGGATACATTAAACCCCCATGCGGCTTGCGGCACCACGGCCCATGAAAGCCGTATCGTGCAGCGCGGCTGCATGTATCGGCGTCCCCGGCGGCGGGGCCCCGGAAAACCTTTCATACTATATGCAATTATATGATTATGACCTTTTGGCGGCTGCGCGCTGACCACCAGTCATATTTATCGGCATAACACCATATTTGGTCAAAAATAGATTTCAGCGAAATGATACAGCCAATGGGGGCAGATATATGAACGTAATGCAATATATACGGCGTCAAGTTCATGATAAACCCTCATGCTGCATGGCGGCACCACGGCCCATGAAAGCCACGTCATACAGCACGGCTGCATGTCGTGGCGTCCCCGGTGCCAGGGCACCGAAAAGCCTTTCATATTATGAAAGCCTTTCATATTAACCGGGAGGCCGAGAAGAGGTTAGCGCGCGAACAGAGGAAGCTCTCGCTGTGCAGGAAGGGGAGCAGGAGCAGGAGCAGGAGCAGGAGCAGGAGCAGGAGCATGAGCAGGAGCAGGAGCAGGAGCA
>JAISEQ010000348.1 GCA_031264045.1 Deltaproteobacteria bacterium | reverse complement strand
CTCCGGTCTCCAGCTCCGCTCCCTCCGGTCTCCAGCTCCGCTCCCTCCGGTCTCCAGCTCCGCTCCCGCCTGTCCCCAGCTCCGCTCCCGCCAGTCCCCAGCTCCGCTCCCGCCAGTCCCCAGCTCCGCTCCCGCGCGTCCGGTCAGCGGGAATCCCGTTCCCGGAGAGGGCCCGTAAGGTACCGGACCCCGAAAGCCCGGGCCTATCCGGCTCAAGAACCGCCGGAACCCGAGCTGCGGAGGGTTTTTCAGGCAATGACGCCTACCCCCTCCGGGGTCGATTCCTCGGGGTTCCTGACCTGTCAGCTGTCCCGATATCCGAATCCGCCCGTGTCACTGCGCGGATCCCTTCATGACCCGTTCCGTGACGGCTCCCGCATCATGAAACCCATGTCGTCAGAGAATGCGGATGTCGCCGCAACCCGTGTCCGGCCAGGATCCGGGCACCCTGATTCCATAGCCAGATGATGTGCATATCTCTCCATATCCCTTGTCCTGTAGCTTTCAGTGCGATAATTTACTATAATGTTTCCCGACACGCCCCATCCCCAAAGCTCTGCTACAACATCAGCACCATAGAAATATCAATTAACTGTTTGAGGTGCCCGGACTGAAGGAACTTCCAGAACCTACAGGGCTTTCAGTAAAGATATGGATTCCATAACCGATCGGGGTTCCAGAACGGCCTGAGATTTGCGGACTGCCTGAACACCTTGATAATTACGGACTAAAAAAGTATCCATAACCGATCGGGATTCCAGAACAGATCGGGATTCCAAAACAGATTGAGATTCCAGAATAGATTGAGATTTACGGACTTCCTGAACAGCCTGAGATTTACGGACAAAAAAGTTCCGGAACAGCTTGAGCTTTCAGAACTAAATAGCTCCCGGAACCGGCAGGACTTCCGGGACTGAGGTAACCGAGGACTTTCGAGAACCCAGGACGACGGACCCCCGGCTGACCTGCCAAATCCGGTCAGGCTCCCGACAAGTCAGCAGCCGGAAGACAACCGCTGACGTGCCCGCACGGAAACTGCTTACCGCGAGGGACGTCAGGGCCTGACAGGCCCCGTCCCGGGCGTCCCGGCAGCTCCGACCAGTCAGTTAAAATTTTACCGATCAGGTTCGTTGCGCGGGATTCGGGACCGAAGCCCCGCATGCTGCGCCGGGAGTTCCCGGAAACGTTTCAAGGCACCGTCCGGAAATGCCTGCGGTCGGGACGCCCGCTCATTTCCCGGCATTTATTGCATTTTCCAAGGTTCTCTGATAGTCTTTATGACAGCAGTCTGGCCGGGAGGCGGGGTCGGACAAGGCGTTCGCGCCTCCGCCGCCTCCGCGTACAGGCATCTACCCGGGCACCATTCAGGGCCGCACGGCCTTTCAAGCGGGGAAAATTATGAGCAGCGCCAGTTCACCGAAAGGCCAGCCCGAGCTGAGCAAGGGGAGGGCGGCCGGCCAGGAGGGCAAGTTCCTGACCTTCTCCCTGGCCTCAGAAGAGTACGGCATAGGCATCCTGAAGGTCCGGGAGATCATAGGCATGATGCCCATCCGGACCGTGCCCCAGACGCCGGGGTTCGTCAAGGGGGTCATAAACCTCCGCGGCAAGGTCATCCCCGTGGTCGATCTGAGGCTCAAGTTCAACATGTCCGAGACCGAGTACACGGACAAGACCAGCATCATCGTCGTGGACGTGGCGGCGGGCCCGGACAAGTTCATCCACATAGGCATCGTGGTGGACTACGTCTCCGAGGTGGTCAACATCAAGGCCGACGACATCGAGGCCGCCCCGGCCTTCGGCTCCAGGCTCAACACGGAGTACATCCTGGGCATGGCCAAGATCGGCAAGGGGGTCAAGATCCTCCTGGACATCGACCGCATCCTGGTGGGCGAGGAGCTCGCGGGACTCGGCCTGGGCTTCTGACAGGACCGCCGCACCCCGGCCGGGGCGGGACAGGCCCCCGAGGCAGATCAAGATAACCTGAAAGCCGGAGGTTTCCGCCTCCGGCTTTTTGTTTGTCCCGAGCCTGACGCGGGACGACTGACGGCGCTCTGGGGATTCAGCAGTTTTCCTGTTTTTCCAGCTTTTTCAATTTTTTCAGACTTTTCCGACGTTCAGGACTTTTAAGGCCTTTCGGAATTTTAAGCACTTTCCGGCTTGAATGCCTTTCGGGCTTGTAAAGCCTTTTGGAATTTTAAGCACTTTCCGGCTTTTAAGGCCTTCATGACTTTTCAGGGCTCCAGGACTTTCCTGCCCCAGATTCCGGACAGGATCCGCCGTCTTCCGGGAGCCCCCTCCTTTCACCCCCCAGCCCGATGCCGGCCGCGCCTGCGCGGGGGCGGCCCGCTTGAGGGCCGGATCCTGCCTGTGCCGCCGGGGCGGCCCCGTCCAGCCGAAGGCCTGGGCCGCCGGGGCCGGACGGACGCGAACGGCCTCATCTCCCGGCCAGGATTTCCTCGAGCTTCCCGTGGAGAAGCCCGTTCGTGGCGAGTATCCCGCCGTCCGCGCCCGGCCTGTAGCCGCCCCCGTCCATGGCCGACACCCTGCCCCCCGCCTCGGAGACCAGGATGGCGCCCGCGGCAAGGCCCCAGGGATCGCCGGAAGTCCTGAAGAAGCCCTCGGCGCGGCCTCCCGCCACGTATGCCAGGGCCAGCGAGCAGGATTCCTCGGCGGCCAGGGCCTTCACGGCCTTCTGGACGCGGACGTGGGGAGCGCGGCCCCGAGGTCCGGGGGGCATGAGACCGGTCCTCACGGCGGCATCCTCGACGCGTCCGCAGTCGGAGACGCTTATGGGCCCCTCGCACAGCCCGATGCCGGGCACCTGGCGCCACTGGAAGGCGCCGCCCCCGGCCACGGCCCAGAACAGCTCCATCAGGACCGGGGCCAGCACCACCCCCAGAAGGGTCTCGTAGCTCCCGGAAGCGCCCTTGTGGACAAGCGAGAGCGAGACGCTGAAGAACGGGCTGCCGTGCCCGAAGCTCCAGGCACCGTCCAGAGGGTCGGCCCTCCAGAAAATGTCCGGGTCCTCCCCCGGAAGGGGACCCTCCCCCACGTATACCCGGTGGTCGGGGAAGGACTCGTAGAGGATGGCCCGCACCGCCCGCTCTGAATCCCGTCCGGGACCGTCGGCGGAGGCGGCGGGGCCTTCCCACCGGCCCTTGACCTGATCCGCGTAGGCGTCCAGGAGCCTCGAGGACCCCAGCCTGGCGGCGTTGAAGGCGGTTATCAGGCAATCGTCAAGATCCAGCGCCGCTACGGCGCTCTCGGTGTGTCCCATTTGCTGTGGCCTCCGTTCCCCGCTGGCCCTGGAAGTGGTGTGGCGGCAGGCGGTGCCGTCCGGGAGGACAGGGCGGCATCGGACCCGGCCCCTTCCCTCCCGGATCGCCTTCAGGGCCGGCCTGCGCAACGCCCCCCCGGGGGATCCCCGGTGATTTCAGGGGACCGACCGACTTTGGGGCAGACCCTCTGGCGGGCTGGGCGCCCGCGCACTGTGCGGCGCGGGGCAAGACAGGCCCCGGAAGCCCCCGCAGCGTCCGCAGGGAAGGGAACCCCCCGCGCGGGCCCCGCCGGGACCCGGGACTCAGGACTATTATACTCCGCATGTCAATCCCGTTTCCTGCTCCGGTGGGGTTCCGGACCGGAGGCGGCGGCCCAGGCCCGGATCGGGCCGGCTTTCGGCCGCGCCCGCAGGCTCAGGATGTGATATCATTTTAAATTCAGTCCACTCCGGGCCCCTTCCCTCGGGCCGACAGTGTCCCCGCGCACGGACACCGGCCCCGGAGAACCCCGCCCGGACCTCTGCCTTGCCCTTCCGGGAAACTCCTCCACCCAGACATCCTCACCGCGCTCCTGCTCCGGCCTCCGAAGGGCGGCCGGTCTCCCCGCCCCGCCCAAGCACGGGCCCGCGACGGATCAGGACACCAGGGGCTCGCCCTCCCCCGGAAGCGGGGAGGCGGGACCCCGGAAACCCTTCCGGTCAGGCGCGGGCCAAGGCCCGGGACAAGGATCCCGCACGGGCGAAAGACTCCGGGACGGGTTCCGGGTAAAATCTGTATCAGTGCCCGGGCCGGGCCTCGGGGCATTCTTGGCCTGCCGGCCTCCGGACCTTCCGGGCCTCAGGACCTTCCGGGCCTCAGGGCCTCCGAGCCTAAGGGCCTCCGGGCTTCAGCGCCCTGCTGCCGGTCGGCCTCCGGTTCTTCAGGGCTCCGGGCATCCTCCCTTCCGCCTTCGGGTCCCATGGCCTTCGGGCCCAGGGACGTCCGCCGGGGGGACCGGCCGGGCGGTGCCCCCGACCGGCGTCTCATGCGGCCTTTAGCGTTTTGAACCATCTTCTCCGCCTTCCCCCCGTCGGCCCTGCGGCGGGATGGGAAGCGGTTCTCCCCTGGAGGGACCATTCCGATATGAGCCAGCAGGCTTCCGGCAAATTCACCCTTGAGTATCTACTGAACCTGCTTATGTCAGTGGGGCTCCTGGGGCAGAAGCAGGCCCAGACCATCACCGCCGACTACCAGATGTCCCTGGAGAACGCTTCCAAGCGCTCCCGGAGCAGGGGGGGATCCTCCGGAGCGGTCGCGCAGGAGACGACCGCCGATCCGCTTGACTTCCTCATCGGCCTGAACCTGCCTCTGGTGGGCACACACAACGGCAAGAGGGTCATAGACGACGAGGTGCTGGCGCACCTCATGGCCAAGCAGAGCGGTCTCCAGTACAGGAGGGTGGAGCAGAGGGAGCTGAACATCGACTTCATCACCTCCCTTCTTCCCCAGACCTTCGCCCAGCGGCACCTGGTGCTCCCCCTCGGCTACGACGGCCCCAACCTCCAGGTGGGCGTGAGGCACCCCTTCTGCCAGAACATCCTGGACGACGTGAGGAGGGTGTCGAGCCACCCGGCCGTCGCCGTCATCATGAGCCAGTCGAACATCCAGAAGCTCCTGGGCGACATCTACGCCTTCGGGAGCTCGATCCGGGGCGCGACCGGGCTCTTCACCGGGGGATCGAGGCTGGGGCTGGACGTCTCGAACCTGGAGCAGTACGTAAAGCTCAAGACCGCCTCGGAAATAAACGACGACGACCAGCACATCAAGAACCTCATCGATCTGCTCTTCGCCGAGGCCTTCGACGGGCACGTCTCGGACATCCACCTGGAGCCCAAGCGCGAGCACCTCCTGGTCCGCATGCGCTTCGACGGCGTCCTGCACGAGATGTACAAGCTCCCCATAGTCATTCACCCGGCCATCGTCTCGCGCATCAAGACCATTTCCCGGCTGGACATAGCCGAGCGCAGGCGGCCCCAGGACGGCCGCATAAAGATAGCGCACAGGGAATCCGAGGCGGAGGTCCGCGTCTCCACCGTGCCGGTCGCCTTCGGCGAGAAGGTGGTCATGAGGATCCTGGATCCGGAGGCCCTGTTCCTCGACCTGAAGACCATGTTCTACAACAAGGACGACTACTCCAAATGGCAGGAGTTCACCCAGCACCCCCACGGCATCATCCTGGTCACCGGCCCCACGGGTAGCGGCAAGACCACCACCCTGTACTCGACACTGCGCCAGATAGCCACCTCGGAGGTGAACGTCACCACCATCGAGGACCCGATAGAAATGGTCCACGAGCAGTTCAACCAGATAGCCGTCCAGCCCAAGGTCGGCATCACCTTCGGCAGCATCATCCGCACCATCCTCCGCCAGGACCCGGACATCATAATGGTGGGTGAGATGCGCGACAGGGAGACGGCCGAGAACGCCGTGCGCGGCCCTGACCGGCCACCTTGTCGTCTCCACCCTCCACACCAACGACGCCCCCTCGGCCGTGGTCCGCCTGGTCGAGCTCGGGCTGGAGCCCTTCCTGGTGTCGTCCACGGTCGTGGGCATAATGGCCCAGCGCCTGGTCCGCCGCATCTGCCCCAACTGCATAGACGAATTCGTCCTGACCGCCAAGATGGCGCTGGATCTGGGCTTCATCACCCAGGGCGATCTGACCCTGAAGCACGGCCGCGGCTGCGAGGCCTGCCGCAACAC
>JAISEQ010000298.1 GCA_031264045.1 Deltaproteobacteria bacterium | reverse complement strand
TGGCGGAGGGCCGCTCGGTCACCATTCCGGGCCTGGGGCGCTTCACCGTCAGGAACAGCCCCCCGCGTCCGGGCCGCAACCCCAAGACCGGGGACTTCGCGGCGGTGCCGGGCCGCAGGAAGGCCTGCTTTTCCATGAGCAGGGTTTTCAGGACCAGGATGCTCAGGAACTTCCCGGCGCCGGCTGAGGAGACGCCCCGCGTCCCTCCGGAGGATCCGTCGCCCGGCCCTCGGGGGAAGGCCTCCGCGGGCGCCGGATCCGCATCCGTCCCCGGAGATTCCGGGGGGATCCCCGCCGCCGGGCCGGAGGCGGAGGACGGCAGGGGGAGCTGATCCCCGCCCGTTCCGGGGTCCCGCCCGGCCCCGCGGCCGGGCTCTTCCGGCGGAGGCCGTCCCGCCCCCGCTCTTCCCCGGACGCCCTGCCCTGCGGCGCCGGTCCCGGCCTCGGGGCCTTCCCGCCCGAGATTTCCCGGCATCCCGGCCGGGACCATCCCGACCGCTCGGTGCCCCTCCCCGCCTTCCGGCGGCGGCGTCCCCCTGACCACCGGGCGGCCTGCCCCACGCGAGCCCCGCATGATCCAGCTACCGGCAACCCCATGACCAGACAGCTCCCCGCAGGACAGCTGCTTTTCAAGGCCGGCGAGATAGCCGAGAAGCTCGATCTGCAGCCGAGCGTCGTGAGGCACTGGGAGAAGGAGTTCGCCAAGCACCTGAAGCCCATACGCCTGGACTCCGGGAGGAAGCTCTACCGGAAGGGGGATCTGGAGTTCTTCGCGGAGATAAAGCGCCTTCTGAGGGTCGAGCGGCTGACCGTGGAGGGGGCCAAGCTGCGCATCGCCCAGGGCCAGCTGTCCAGGCGCGGCCGGATTTCCCAAGACGATCTCCAGCTCCCCGAGGACGCCCCGGCTGGGCTCCCGCTTGCGGGTACCGTCCCCGTCCTGTCCCCGGACGGCGCGGCACCGGAATCCGCTGCCCCGCCGCCAGGGGCGCCGCTTCCCGCCGCAGGGGACGCCCCGGAGACCCCCGTCCCGGAGACGGCCTACGCCGCAGTCCCGATTTACCCGGAGACGGCCTCTCCCGCCGCCCCGGCCCGCCCGAAGCCGGCCCCCCGCGGGGCCCCGATTTTCCCGGAGCCGTCCGCCGCCGCGCCCCCGGCCCGCCCGGAGTCGGCCCCCCGCGGGGCCCGGACTGCCGCGGGGCAAGCCCCCGCCTCCCCGCCCGCGCCCGAAACGGCCCGGGCCGCGCCCGGAGCCGTCGAGGGGGCGTTGAGGAAGCTCATAGACGAGGTGCGCCTGGAGCTTTTCGGGCTGAGGGACTACCTGATGCTGTCCCCGGACCGGAGGCCCAAGCGCGGCCCGCGCCCCGCCCCGCGTCCCCGCGGGAAGGGCAGGAAGGCATAGGCAGACCGTGACGGACGACATTTGCCCCGGGATACCGGGGGCGGCCCGCCGGACCTTCAGGGCCCTGGGCAGGGCCGGGACGCCGGAATCGCTTGCGGCGCTCGTGGACATAGCGGCCCACCGGGCCGCCGCCAGGAGGATCGGCGAGGCGGACTACGCCCTGGAGCTTCAGACCGACCCGGCCGAGGCCCTGGCCGTCCTGGACCTCTACTCTTTGGTCAGGCCCCTGGAGAGCGGTTTCTTCGCGGGGCCCAGGGTCTTCGAGGAGATCCCGCTTCTTGTCCGGGAGTGGTCCGCCTTCGCGGACGTGAGGGTGCTGACCGCCCTGGTTCTGGGCTGCGGCAGGGGCTGGAGCGCCGTGTCCCTGGCCGCCACACTCGCCTCGGCGGGGCTCCCCGAGCGGAACTGGACCGTGGACGTCAACGGCCTGGACGTCTCCCGAAAGGCCCTGGCCACCGCCGAGGCCCGCCGCTACTGTGAGAACGATCTGGCCGGCTTCCCCTTCCCCAGGGGCAGGTGGTTCAAGTCCGAGGCGGGGACCTCCAGGCGCTTCAGGGAGGGCGGCGGGACGAGCCTTTCCTACGGCTTCGGGGACATCTACCTGCCGGCGGTCGCCGGAGAGGGGCGGCGGGAGCTCCCGGGAGGTCTCGTGAACCTCCTGGGCTCCTTCCGCGGCAGGGTGGATCTGCTCCTCGCCCGGAACCTTACCCGAGAGGCGCCGGACGAGGCGGCCGGTGTCCTGCCGTCCCTCGCAGGGGAGCTCCTCCGCGAGGGCGGGCTGTGCTTCACCGGCCCGGGGGAGATCTGGGCACCCCTGCCGGGCATGAGCCTGGAGGAGCGAAACGGCGTCTTCTACTTCAGGAAGGGCCCCGAAAAGCGCAAGGCCAACACCTTCCACACGCCCCGCCGGGGTAGGGTTCCGTCCGCCGCCCCCTCCCCCCTGGCCGGAAGCGCCGCTCCCGAACCGGCGGGGTACTCCGGTCTTCTCGAGGCTTCCGCCGCCCTGCTCCCGGAGGACCCGGAGGGTGCCCGGGAGAAGGCCCTGGAGGCCGTGACGCTCGCGAGCGAGGACATGCTGGCCTGGCCCCCCGGCTACGAGGCGCTGGCGAAGGCGGAGGAGGGGCTGGGGAGGCTTGCCTACGCCGGCCAGATCCGGGAGGCGATGGAGCTGTATATGAAGGGTAACTGAGGGGGAACTGCATGTGAACTGAGGGGGAAATGAATTGGAAGTTTTGTCCGTTTCCGATTTTTTCCTTCCTGTTTCCGCCATTCTGGAAAAATTTGCGAATGTTTTCCAACAATCCTCGGACATGGCCTCCGGCCTTCCGGCCTGTCCCTGGTTCAGCAGGTGAACGGCATGAAATCGATGATCGGCCTGACGTTATGCCTCGTCACGCTTCTTTTCGGAGCGGTGTCCCATGCGGCATTCTCTCCGCCGTCTGCGGTCGCGGACACGGCTCGCGGCGGGGCGTCCCGGTCCGCCGCCGGGGGGAGCGGCGGTGCCGGAGGCGGTTCCACGTTATCGGGCACGCGAATCATGCCGGTCGAAACCGAGCTTCCGATCCGGAGTTCACCGGACTGCGGGGGGACAGGCGAGGGCGAACCTGTGTCCCCTCCGGAGATGCTGCTCGCCCAGGCCGCCGCGGGAGCGGCCTCCATGACCGACGGGAAGTACGTTTCGGTGCGGGCCGAAGGGACAGGCGCGACCAAGATAGACGCCTTAAACGCCGCCTGGATCGAAGCGGTGCGTTCCGCCATCGGGATGTACCTGTCAGCATCGACCGAGGTTTTAAACGATGACGTCTTTGAGAAGGTCGTCGCGTACAGCAGGGGGCGCCTCAATTCATACAGGGAACTTTCCTCGTTCAAGGGCGGCGACGGGGTCTGGCACGTGACGATAGTCGCGGAGATCGAGCGGGATGTCCTTGAAGAAACGGCGGCCTCCGCAGCCACCGCGACCGTTGCCGTAGACGACCAGCTGCGCGCTTCCGCCGCCACGGAAGCCGATAGGCGGAAAAGCGCCAGGGAACTGATCAGCGAGTTCAATGACAGCTACAAGCCTGAAGATCTGATTGTCACGAGGATCGGTAGGCCGGAGGTGAGAGCTGACGGAGGGGTATATGTCAGCGTACATTTGGATTTCAATGACAAAAAATATAGGCAAGTCTATTTGAACGGTCTTGTGAGATTGTTGGAACAGCTGTCCGTACACAAAGGCGAGTTAGGCATCAAGTTGTTGAATTTAACATAAAAGCGGATGCAATGAGATTGAGTAATGGACGCATGATGTTCCATGAAACTGAACGTGTTTCTGGCGGAGGTAATTTAGAATATACGTGGTTTATTGACGACCTGCCAAAAGGAAACAAAGTTGCAAGGCCTAATCATTTTTGGATCAGCATCGCTAAAGATGTTTCATCCTTCTATGTTTTCACGTTAGAAGAAGGATATCGGCAGGATTTTGTTGAGAATCTTGTGGAACCTAATTCTTTTTCCCAGTGCAATTTAATTGTTCAGGCGTACAATGGATAAAATTTGGTGTTGACGCGCTCTGTAGATATAAATAATTTCGTTGCAATAGCTGTTGATGGCAATCCAGCGATTGGCGGCACCGGGATCTTCGTGTTCCCTATGTTTCTATCTTACTTTAAGGTGCATGGATTTGATTTAGAAGTTAAAATTAACGACAGTGCAGATTTTTTACAGGATGTGAAAGAAATTAAAGCATTTGCCACACTGAGATGAGTTTTGTTTTTAAGTTCAGGCATCAGTACACATCAAAGATTTATTGCTAGCGGCGATTGAACCTGATGCAAATTACCGCGGCACCGTTTTAAGGCAAATGTAACGGGTCCGGCAGGCATTAAAGATTCCGAAAGCCTGGGAACGGATCATGAGGTGCGTATTTGGTCAGGCCGGGGAATGCCCCGTCAGACTGCGGCGTGAACTGTCCGTCTTCTCCGTGAACGGATCCGATATAATGGTCTTTATCTCAGGTGGGGCGTCCAGGAGGGGCGTCTATGATTTCCAATTTGCTTTCAGTCTGCCGGGGAACGGATACCGTCGGGACGTTGCGCCGACTCGAAGATCCTTCTCAGCTAGTTTTCCGTTACGATCCTGCCTGGCTTGCGTCAGGGGGTCCTGGCATTTCCTTTTCCCTCCCCCTGTCTGAAACTGATCAACCCATAGCCCAGTCCACCTTCTTTTTCGCCAATTGTCTGCCGGAAGGTTACGCCTACACTGCCATAACCCTGCACAGGCATATGCCACAGGGTGATGTCTTCACATTCCTGGCCAGGCACGGGTAAGAGTGCGCTGGAGCATTGACAGTTATTCCTTTCGATGAACCAATATCTGAATATTCGGTCGAATACAAAGACGTCACTCAGGTTCTTATTGAACAACTGTCGCTTCCACCGGCTGACCGAAGAAATCTTATTGCAGTCACAGGAACAAGGATATCCCTCGCAGGGGCGCAGAACAAGTTGCCTGTCGTTCCCCGCGATGGAATGTACCTGGTGCCTGCCGACTATTCGTTTGCGGCTACTACACACATAATAATGGTACCTTCCGGTGGTTTTAGGGATGTTCAGTGCAACGAGGCGTTCTGCATGAATCTTGCCAAAGCTACAGGACTGCCTGAGGCCAATACGCAAATCATCGATATTGCCGGATCTGACGCCATCCTTGTTGAACGCTATGACAGGACAATCGTAGACGGAACTGCCTATCTCCTCCATCAAGAAGATTTCTGCCAGGTGGCGGGCATTCCGGGAATGCGAAAATACGAAGACGAAGGTGGCGGTCCTGGATTCTCGGCATGTGCTGGATTTATCCGTAGATGCAACGCAGCAGCTGACTCGATTGACGATTTTGCCAAGCTTGCCATTTTCAACTATATCATTGGCAATTGCGTTGCACATGCCAAAAATTTTTCGTTGCTTTTTGAAAGAGTGCCAGAACTTGGAATAATCGATCCAGGTGTAAGGCTTGCACCTTTCTATGATCTAATGTCGGTACCCCCATATTATAACTGTGATTTGGATGACAGGATGGCCATGCGATATGGAAACGTTTACAAACACGCTGATATCAACGCCGATTCGTTTGTCGCGCTGGCTCATGATCTTGGTATTGATGTTCCCGGTTTTGTTACATCAATCAGAGAATATTGTGCCAAGTTATCTTCTAAGGTTCATGAAATCGCTGAATTACATATCCGCAAATACCCAAACGCTACGATATACCCTGAATATTACAGATAATTGAAAGAAATACCACTTCGATGAATCAATTTTTGGATGAAATGAAAATTCTTGCTAAGTCTAAAACAGGAACAAGGATATCAAGACACCATAAACAGTGAGGTTCTTGTGGGATTCACGAAGCGTGACATGCTCTCGCCTCAGACGCGTAGCGTCATGCAACAGGAGTATGTCACCCGTCAGCCAAGCCGACATAATCAGCGTCCAGGCTTGCTCAGCGTGTCTTGGATCTGTATCGAATCCTTGCCAAAAATATGTTGGATTCGTTCGTGGACTTTGCCGACCTTCCTGACCACCCGGGCCAAGATAGTGCTTGAGCGCCATGGGCTTTATTGACTGTGAAATTGCGGAAGTGATTATCCTGCACAAAAATACCGTTGGGAAATGGAGGAAACGGTTCAGGTGACCCGAGGCCTGGGAATCCCCTTGGAATTCTAACGCGGTTTTTTGAAAAGGTGTGCTGGCAGGTTGCTGCACAAGTGCTTGCCTTGAGCTAAAAGGGCTACGCGGCATACAATATATATCAAAACATCCATTAATTATGCTTTATATGGCATATCATGCCTGTCTTGGTCCTCTGCAAATGACTTTTGCAACAGTCTGCTAGGGCGACATCATTTGTGACGGGGAGGAGGACAATGAGCCGAATCCCTTGCAGCGTCAGTTCATTTCCGCGATCAAAGTTCATCATTGAACCAGTCGATGCAATATTTTATTTTTGGACAGGGTGGCAGATTTTGGACAAACCAACCCGGCAAAAAATCGGATAAGCCGGCCTGGCAATAACAGCGCATCGTTTTCCCGCCGGGGACCCAGTTCCCCTCGGGCGCGCCGTTCTGCCGTCGGCGGCCCCGTTCCCCGAGGGCGGCTGATTCGTCACGCCGCCTGGGGAGCCGCGCGCGCCGACGCGGCCCGGGTTTCAGGGCCCGCCCGGGGACGCGCGCGCCGGGTGCCGCGCGCGTCAGGGCCGGTAGCGCGCCGCCCGGCTCTCCGCCGCGGGGGGCAGGATTTCCTGGGCGGCGTCCGCCCCGGCGGTGAAGTGAAGTACCGTTCCCATGGGCAGGTACGCCCCCGTGCCGGTCAGCACCGTCCGGTCGGCGCGGTCCATGCGCACGGGGCAGTTCTCGCCGGCGCCCGCGAGGCGGGCCATCGCGGACATGTGGCGGGTCATGATGTCCTGGCTCTCGGCGACGACGCTCGCGAGGTTCGAGCCGTCCAGGAGCCTGTCCGGCAGGAAGGCCCGGAAGGTGCGGAGATCCGGAAGGCACACGATGTCCACGCGGCGGGAGAGGGACACGCTGGACGCGGCCGCCCCCGTGGCCGACGCCACCTCGTAGCGCGGGGGGGCGAGGAACGTGGCGTCGAGGAACTTGCCCGCCCAGGGGGCGAGCACCCCCGCCGGGGCACCCAGGACCACCACCGGGGCCCTGAGCGAGAGCTTCAGGCTGACGGCGGAATTCTTCGGCCGCCGGGCGACGGCCGATCCGACCAGGCCCCCGGGGGCCATGTCCCTCTTCTCCACCGGTATGCCGTCCAGGGAGATGGCCCGCTCGGCTATCATGGACGCCATCATCTCGCCGAAGCGCTCCATCACCGCCCGGGAGAACTCCTCCGGGTTCATCCCGACCGTCATTCCCAGGAGATACGCCGCCTTCATGGACGCTTCCGGCATGCCCTCCTTGAAGAGGCCCAGGACCGAGAGCGCGTCCGTGGGCGTGAAGGCAGACACCAGGATGGACGGATGCGAGAGGAATTTGAGCCCCGGAAACAGGTGCCCCCGGAAGAGGCACTGGTGCTGGTACTCGGCGAAGGTGACGGGGTTCCTCGTCCGGAGCAGATCGCATATCTCCTGCTCGTAGTGGTTCATGCCGCTGTCGGGCTGCAGGTTCGGGGTGAAGAAGCGGCACAGGGTCTCCGTCGAGACCTTGTGCACGCCCGGGCTCATGAGATCCACCGTCTCCGGGTGCGCTTCCGCCAGGCGGCACAGGGGGAGCACCCTCCTGGGGCCGAGCACTATCCTCTTCTCATCGTCGAAGTCCACCAGGCTGTCGCCGCCCAGGCCCCGCGTCGTGGTCTCCACGGCCTGCACCATGGTCGTCCAGCTCCCCACCACGGCCCCGTTCACGTTGGTGCGGGGCCGCCCGTTCTCCAGGTACGCCAGATCCGAGGTGGTGCCCCCCACGTCCAGGACCCAGAGGTTCCGCTCGCCCGGATCGAGGAAGCCCTTGGCCAGGAGGGCCGCGCCCGCGCAGCCGGCCGCCGGTCCGGAGACCACGGTCTCGATGGGCCTCTCCCTGGCCCAGAGCTCGCTCACCACCCCGGAGTCGCCCTTCACGACCATCAGGGGCACGTTCAGACCCAGCTCGCGGAGCGACTGCTTCACAGCGTCCAGAAGCCTTCTGATGATCAGCACCAGCCCGGCGTTCAGGGCGGCGGTGGCGGCCCTCCGGACCGCGCCCAGCTCGCCCGTCAGGTTCTGGCCGAGGGTGACGGGCCTGTCCTCCCCCCCCGCGTGCTCGCGGACGAGCTCCGCCACCCTCATCTCGTGGACCGGGTTCTTGACCGAGAAGAACGAGGACACCGCCCAGGCCCGGGTGTCGGCCCCCATCTCCAGTATCCCCTCCACCAGCCTCCCCTCGTCCAGGGGACAGGCCTCCCTCCCGTAGAAGTCGTGGCCCCCGCGGACGAAGAGGGGCGTGCAGCTGGGGAGCTGCTGCACCAGATCCTGGACGATGTCCTGGCGCTCGTCGAAGCCCACCAGGATGAGCCCCACCCGGTGGCTCACGCCCTCTGCGATGGAGTTCGTGGCGAGCGTGGTGGACAGGTTCACGGACTTAATCCTGGCCGCCGTCTCGGGGCTTATCAGATCCAGCATCTTCGACAGCGCCCCGCGGATGCCCACGGACAGGTCGTGGTGCGTGGTGAAGTCCTTGGCGGAGGTGACGACGGTCCTGGCCTCGGGGTCGAACAGCACGGCGTCGTTGTTGGTGCCTCCCGTGTCCAGTCCCAGCACCAGGGGGCCCTTGTTTCTCCTCGGGGCGAAGCTATATGTCGGCATAGATGCAGTCTCCGGGATTTTGCGGATCGGGGGCGAACAGGCCCTCCATCAGGCCTTCGAAGCCGCTCCCGGTGGCCGTCAGGCGGTCCCCGGCCCTCAGGAGCGGCCTGGCGGCCGTGAGCCACATGTCGCGCAGGAGCGCGGCGTTGGCGGGCGACGCTGGCGGCGCCCGGAATATTTCGGACCGGAACGGTGAAGGGGAAGGTGATGCCGGGGAAGCGTCGGCCGGAGCCGGAGCGGCGGCGGAGGCGGGAGGCGGAGCGGCGCGGCGGCCGGACGGGCCCGGAGCCGCCGCCGTCCCCGCGGGCCCGGATGTTCCGTGAAATCCGGAAGCTCCCCCGGCCTCCGGCCTCCCGGCAGGCTCTCCGGGGCCTCCCGGGTCTTCCGTTTCTTCCGGGCCTTCCCCGTCGTCCCATGCGGGCCCCAGGGCCTCGGCCAGGGCCTCCTCGAGGCCCGAGAGCCCCTCCGCCTCGTAGTCCAGCTCCCCCGCGTCCCCGAAAGCGAGCGGGCCCTTCAGGGCGTCCAGAAGCGCCGAGTTGAGCCTCGCGGCCTCGCGGAGGTGCATGTCCGCTTCCCGGCCCGCGGCGGCGCCCAGGGTCCAGAGGGCCAGGACGAGTTCCGGCGGCGCCGTCCGGGGGCTTATCCCGCCCGCCCCCGTCACCGTCGGGGGTCCCGGGAGAAGCCGGCCGCCCGTCCGGCCGGCCCGTGCCGGGACCGGAGGGACTGCGGCGCCCTTGCCGGATCCGCAGGTTACGGGACCCGCCAGGATGGAGCGCCGTATGGCCGCGACGGAGTCAGCGGGATCGCCGGGCCCCGGAAAGGGCAGGGCCCCTCCCAGGCTCCCGCCCTCCGACACCGCCTTCCACAGGGAGGCCAGGGCCGCCAGGAAGTTCGGGGGATCCGGGGCCAGAAGCGGCTCGGCCCCGGTTCCCCGGGGGAGGGGGAGCAGGGGCAGCCCGTCCGGGGCGGCGCCGCCCTCCCCGGCGGCGGCAAGGTGCCTCTCCCAGGACGGGAAGGAGAGATAGAAGACCTTGAACCCGGCTTCCGGGGCGCGGGGCGGGATCCATGGCGCGAGAAGCGGCCAGCAGACTATACGGCCGGTGGGCTCGGGCATGTCTCGGGGGCCTTTCGGGGGGAGTCGGGGTTCCGGCGGGCGTTCCGCCCGGACGGCTGGGGCGGCGGGGGCATGGAAGGTGCCGGGGCGGCGCTGCGTGACCGCGCGGGGCCGGGGCCTCCCCGGTCGGAGGGCTCGCGGGAAGCCCGGGTTCCATGTTCTTCATTCAGGCCCGAGTAATGTAACATAAAAAATGACAATATGTCAGCATCGGGCCCCGGGGCATGAAACTGCCCTGGCGGTACGCCGGGGAAAGCGGTCGGGAAGGCCGGTTTCCGGAGTTAGGCCGGGACCGGCGCCGGGCGCGGACGGCTCTGGCTGAGGCCCCGACTATAGCATATTTTCCGGCATGACGCCCATTCCGGGCGGCGGTCCGGGCTCCCCCGAGGACTCCGGCGGACTCCTCCCGGCCCGGGCCGCGAGGCTGCGGCGCCTGATCCGTGAAGGGGTGCCCCGGTCCCGTCCGTGCTATCCTGAAGGCGGCGCAGGCTCCGCTCCGGCAGGGCTCCCGGGACCTCCGGGCCCCCGCATGCCCCCGCCCGGGGCCGCCTGCGGTTTCTGGCGGCCCGGGGCGCCTTCGCCGGGGAGCCCGGATTCATGCCGGCTCGCCGGACGGCGTTCCGGCGGCTTGCCTCCCAGGCTCCGGACGTCCGCATCGGGCTTCCGGCATCGTGCTTCCGGGCTTCCGTGTCCGCCGGGACCAGGCCCGGCCGGGGGGCTTTCGGGCCGTCGGGATCCACGGCGTCCTTTCACGGGAATGGCAAGGCGAGGCGGCATGGACGTTTTCGCGGACAGTCCCCCCCGCGTGCGGGGAGGGGAACGGACGGGACGGATGGGTCCCCTTGAGATTCTGGCTCGGGCGCTGGGGACCCTCGCGGTGCTGGCGGCCGCGCTCATGCTCCTCCTGTACGCCTTCAAGGGACGGCTCCTCTTCCGCCCGGACAGCGGCCCGCACCTGACGGGCCCTCCTCCGGGTTCCGGCCTGGAAAGCCTGTTCCTGGACGGGCTGGCGGGGGCGAGGATAGAGGCCTGGACCGCCCCCCCCGAACCGGGGGCCAGGACGGTGATGCTCTTCCACGGGAACGCGGGGAGCCTCCGGAACATGGCGGGCAGGATAGCCGTCATCCGCGGCCTGGGTATGGGGGTCGTGGCCGTGGACTACAACGGTTACGGGCGCTCCGGGGGGAGCCCGTCGGAGGCGGCACTGGAGCTGAACGCCGAGGCCGCCTGGAGGCTGGCCGTGTCCAGGGGCGCGGATCCCCGCGACATCGTCGTCTGGGGCTACTCCCTGGGGGGATACCCGGCGGCGCACCTGGCCCACGCGCACCGCCGGTTCCGCAACCCGCTGATGCTGGACAGCACCTTCACCCGCGTGGCCGATGCCGCCTCCGCCTACGGGACCCTCCTCGGACTGGCGGGACCCCCCGTCCTGGGGGACTCCTTCGACGTGCGCTCCAGGCTTCTGGCCCTCCAGGCCGAGGAGCTCATGGTCCTCCACAGCCCGGACGACGCCGTGGTCCCCTTCGGCCTGGGCCTCAGGAACTTCCGCGAGTACAGGGGAGGCCCCAAGGAGTTCGTGGTCCTCTACGGCGGCCACAGCGACTTCGATCTGAACATGGAGACCTACCGGGAGGCCATGAGAAGGCATCTCGCCCGAGGCAGACACGCGCGGCCGGGACCCGGAGGGGCCGCGGCCGAAGGGCTTCCCGGCAAGTCCGGCGGTCCGGGCGGGGCGGGGGAGGCCGGCCCTGTTCCTCCGTCCGACGCTCCCGGCCCCGCGGGCGATCCGGACGCCGGCGAAGGCGCCGGAGGCGGGGACGCGGGAGGGGACTGACCGTCCGTCCCGATCGTTTCCCCCCGGGGCTTCCGTTTCCGCCCCGATCATCCGGGAGTGCCGCCTCGGGAGCCCCCCGCCCCGGCGGCTGCCCCCCCGCCGGGCACTTTTGAGGGCCGGATCCGCCGGTGCGGCCCGTGCCGGGCGAGACCGTGCGGAGGTGCCGGCGCGCCGCCCTCGGCAGGGTCAGGAGGGCGGCGGCCGCGCGGCACACGGTTTCTGCAACGGAGTTTGCTTTTTGAAGCTGAAGCCCGTAAGATTTTCACCACCGCTCCGGGCGGACCGCACGGTGCCCCGCCAGCCGTCCCGCCCGGGCCGGCGATCCGGTTTTCGCTCCCCGTTCCTTACCCGATCTTCCGCCCGTGCCCCGCACGGTGCGGACTGGCTGCGCCCGTGCGCTTCCCGGACGTCCCGAGGGGGAAAAGCCCCACGGAGTCCCTGCGGACGCGGCAGGCTTCGGGATCACCGTCCGGGCCTGCGCCAGGACGTCCGGGGCAATGCCCCCGGTCCGCTTTCCGGCCGCCCATCCGCCTCCGGCCGCCCCCGGCGGAGGCCTCCCCCGATCCCATGAAGTCGAAGCGCCGCCTCACGAAGGTCATCCTCCTGCTCCTCTCGGGGGTGTCCCTCGCCTCGATTCTGGTGCTGGCGGGCTTCTGGATAGCGGGCGAGTTCGGCGAGTCGGAAAGGCAGGAGCGGCAGGCGGCGTTGCGTTTCCAGGGCGACTGGCAGGATCTTCTGAGCGCCGAGGTGACGAGGATAGTCACCCACATAAGCGAGGCCACCTCCGAGGACCAGCTGAACACGCTCCTGAAGGTCAAGGCCAGGACCGACGAGCTCGCGGGGGCGATAAGGGGCGCTCTTGAGGAGGATCCCGGGATAGCCGGGGATCCGGCCAGGCGAAGCGCCCTCGCGGCGTTCCTGAGACACTCCGCCTTCCAGGAGGGCAGGGAGCGCTTCGTCCTGATAGACATGTCCACGGGCAAGCTCGTCCGGGAAGACGGCCCCTGCGCTGACGTGTCCGATGCCGGCGGCGGATCCGGCCCCTCCGCCGACGGGGGCCCCGCGTCTGCCGACGGGACCGGCGGCGAAGCCCCCGGGGACTCCGGCTCTCCCGCCGACCTGGATGCCGCTTCCGCCGCGTCTTCCCCGCCCTCGCCGTCTTCCTCCTCATCACCATCGACATCATCTTCGCCGTCTTCCCCGCCCTCGCCGCCGTCCTCCTCCTCACCATCTCCATCATCACCGTCCTCTCCCGCCGCCGTCCCCTCCGGCGCGAAGCCCTTCGGCGAGCTCGACCCCGAGGACCCCCAGGAGGGGTTCCGGAGGGTGGTGGAGAGCGTGAAGGCGCTGGGGGCGGGCTTCTACGGCTTCGACTTCCTGGGGGTGGAGGGGGGGGACGAGCCCCTGACCTACCTGGAGATCTGCGAGCCGCTGGGCTGGGCCGTGGGCGTGTCCGTGATCCCCGAGGTCTTCGTGCGGGAGCAGGAGCGCGAGGTGATAGCCTGGACCGCGAGCCAGCAGTTCCCCTCCGGAATGGCCTTCGCGCTCCTGAGCTACGAGGGCCGGGTCCTGGCGGGGGGTCCCGAGGGCGTGACGGGCAACGTCTTCGACTCCGACGGGGGCACGGGCTTCGCGAAGGCGGTGGCCGGCCTGATCCGCGGGGCCAGGGCCGTGGGCTTCGACATCGGGTATTTCGTCCTGAACGATCCGGAAACAGGCGAGAGCTCGCGCCAGCTCGCCTTCTACAGGGCGGTGCCCGGCAAGGAGTGGGTGGCCGTGGGCTGGGCGGGCAGGGGGATACTGGAGCGCGGGCTCGCGGCCGAGCGCGAGGAGCTGAGCGAGAGGGTCCGCCGCAACGTCATAAAGACCGGCGTCATAACGCTGGCCATGCTCGTCGTGGTCATAGTGATTTCCCGCGTCGTGGAGAGCAAGGCCTCCCGGATCTTCTCCTCCTTCTTCACCTTCTTCGAGAGGGCGAGCTCCACTTCGGTCCTGATGAACCCCGGCGACCAGCCGTTCCTGGAGTTCTCGCTCCTCGCCGAGGCCGCCAACCGCATGATCGAGGTCCGCGGGCGCGCGGAGGAGATGCTCCGGGTAAACGAGGCCCGCTTCCGGACCATCTTCGAGGTGAGCCCCCAGGCCGTCTGCGTCCTGGACGACAGGGGGACGCTCCTCGAGGCGAACTCGCACTTCCCGGCGGTAACCGGCATACCCCTCTCCGAGGCCCTGGGGAGGCCCCTTTCCGAGCTCATGGGCCCCACCGCGAACGCGGCCTTCCAGGAGGCGGCCGCCGCCTCGTCGTCGTCCCCTTCCCCGGACGCCGCCGCCGGCTCCGCGGGGGCGGGGGCCGCGGGCCGCGAGCTGGAGTTCGTCCGCCCGGACGGGAGCGCCGCCACCCTCCTCTTCCTGGGCGCCCCCCTGAAGCTCACCGCCGAGGACAGGATCCTGGGCATCTTCATCGACGTTACGGGACAGAGGGCCGCCGAGCGGGAGAAGGCCCTGCTCCGGGAGCGCCTGGGCCGCGCCCAGACCATGGAGACCCTGGGCGTCATGGCCTCCGAGATCGCCCACGAGCTGAACAACATCCTCTCGGGCATAACCGGCTACCCGGAGCTCCTCCTGAAGGACGGGGGGCTCACGGAAGTCCAGCGGGGCTACGTGTCCGAGATCCGGGCCGCCGGAGGGCGTGCCGCCGAGGTGGTGGGGGATCTCCTGACCCTCTCCCAGGGCGTGGCGGTCAAGAGCGAGATCGTGGACCTGAACGTCATAGTGAGGGAGGTCCTCTCCGATCCCGCCGCGCTCGCCGCCCCGACAGGTCCCGGCCGCTCTCCCGCCTCCTTCCCCCCGAGGCCGGTCACATCCCAGGCTCCGCCCGCCGGGGGCGGCGCTCCAGCGTCCCCTTCCGAAGCGCCTCCCGTCCCGGCTCCCGGGGACGCCGCCCCCCCGGCCCCGGAGGAGGCTTCCGGGGCCGCTCCGGGAGAAGGCGGACCGGTTCCGGGGGCTTCGGGCGTACCCGGCGCCTCCGGATCGTCCTCCGCCTCCGGCACCCCTGCCGGCCGCCCCTCCCCCGAGGCGGAGCTCGCGGAGGGTCCGGTGTGGGTGGAGGCCGCCCGCATGAGGCTCAAGAAGTCGGTCCAGGCGCTGGTGTCCAACGCCGTGAACGCCGCCGCGCTCTCGCCCGCGGGCAGGCGCAGGGTCAGGGTGTCGACCTCCCTGGAGGGGGCGGCCGGTTCCGGCGGAGGGACCGCCCCTGGCGCGGGCCCGGATCCTCCGGGGGCCCCGTGCCCGGGATCGGGCGGCTGGGCCGTGCTGGTCGTCTCCGACAGCGGTCCCGGCATCCCCGAGGGCGACGGCGACAGGATCTTCGAGCCCTTCTACACCGGGCGGCGCTGGGGAGGACGGGGCCTGGGCCTTACCGTGGCGGCCAACACCATAAGGGGCCTGGGCGGGGCGCTGGACTTCGAGACCGGCCCGGAGGGCACCACCTTCACCGCCAGGCTCCCCGCGGCAGCCGCCCCCGCCCGAAAGGCGAGGAAGAAGGCCGGGGTGCCGGCCACCGTCAGGGCCCTCATGGGCATGGGGGAGAAGGTCCTGGTCGTGGACGATGTGGACATCCAGCGTAAGCTGGCGGTCCGCATGCTCCAGAACCTGGGCTACGCCGCCGCCGCCTCCTCTTCCGGCGAGGAGGCCATAGAGTATCTGAGGGAGAAGGACGCGGATGTGCTTCTCCTGGACATGATCATGCGCCCGGGCATAAACGGGCGCGAGACCTACGAGCGTATACTGGACTTCAGGCCCGGACAGAAGGCGGTCATCGCCTCCGGCATGGCCGAGGGCGAGGAGGTCGAGAAGGCCAGATCCCTGGGGGCCTCGCACTTCATCATGAAGCCCTACACCATCGAGGAGCTGGCGAAGACCATGCGCCAGGCCCTGGGCGGCGAGCGCCGGCCCGTTTCCGCCGGGCCCCCCGCCCCGGGCGGGCCCCCCCCAGCGGCGGCCCCCGGGGCCGCGCCCGAAACTTCGGGAGCCCCCACGGGCGGCGAGGACTGATCCTGCCGGCACATGCCCGACGGCGCCCCGGATCCCCGTTCGCGAAGGGCCCCGGCCCTCCGCGCCCGTCCCCGCCTCCGGCCCCGGGCTCACGGCTTCCGGCGGCAAGCCTTCCCGCGACCCGTCTTCCGCGGCCCGCGGCGGCGCGGCCGGCCCTCTCGGCACGCCGCCCGGCCGTCCCCTCCTTCCTCCCCCGGCCTTCCCCGGGATGCGCGCGCGTCCCCCCCGTCCCTTCTGACCCGGGGTCCCCGGCCGGTCCTCTCCGGAGTCCGCTTCCCCGGCTCGGCCGGCCGGGTCCCGGTCGTCCCGGGACGGGCCCCGTCCGTGCGCCTGGCTTCCGGCTTTTCCGGACCCGGTCCGGGGCCGGGAC
>JAISEQ010000295.1 GCA_031264045.1 Deltaproteobacteria bacterium | reverse complement strand
GGGCGACCGGGGGGAGGCGTCGCGCAGGCCCCTCGACGCCGGCTCGGGGGTGGTCATCGGTCTTGGCGCCTTCGTCCCCGCCCTGGCGTGGCTCGACGGGGAGGCGGATCTGGCCCTGTGCCGCGCGGGGGCGCTCACCCTGGCCGAGCTCGCTGCCGCCGGGACGCCTTCGGTGCTGGTCCCCCTCCCCTGGGCGGCGGACGACCACCAGACCGAGAACGCCAGGGCCTTCGAGGAGGCGGGCGCCGCCCTCCTGCTCCCGGAGGCGGATTTGGACGGGGACGGGATAGTGGCGCTCGTGGACGGCTTCCTCGGGTCCCCCGCCAGGCTCGGCCGCATGAGCCGGGCGGCGATGGGCCTCGCGAGGAGCGACTCGGCGTCGGTGATGGCTTCCGAGCTCTACGCCGCCGCCAGCGCCCGCCGCGCCCGCAGGGAGGGGAAGAGGGGGGCCGGCGTCCCGGGCGCGGCCTTCCTAGGTTGAGGATCCGGCGGAGTTCAGGTTCAGGCGGTCCGGTCCGGGGGAACGGTCCGGACGGGGAAGGGAAAGGCCCGCAGGGGATGTACAGGAAAAGGCGCACCATACACTTCGTCGGGATAGGCGGCATCGGCATGAGCGGCATAGCCGAGGTGCTCCACAATCTGGGGCATGCGGTGAGCGGCTCGGATCTGGCCGAGGGGGCCCAGACGCGGAGGCTCGCGGGTCTGGGGATAGGCGTGCGCCTGGGCCACGACGCCTCCCGCGTGGACGGCGCGGACGTCGTGGTGGTGTCCTCCGCGGTGAGGGAGGACAACCCGGAGGTCGCGGCGGCCAGGGAGCAGAGGATCCCGGTCATACCCCGCGCGGAGATGCTCTCGGAGCTGATGCGGCTCAAGACCTCCGTGGCCGTGGCGGGAAGCCACGGCAAGACCAGCACCTGCTCCCTTCTGGGGACGGTGCTCACCGAGGGGGGGCTGGATCCCACCCTGGTGATAGGCGGGAGGGTGGACAACCTCGGCCTGAACGCCCGGCTGGGCCAGGGTGACTTCCTGGTGGCCGAGGCCGACGAGTCGGACGGCTCCTTCCTGCTCCTCTCCCCCACCGTGGCGGTGGTGACCAACGTCGACCGCGAGCACATGAACTACTACCGGGACATGGACCACCTCCGTGAGACCTTCCTCACCTTCGTCAACCGGGTGCCCTTCTACGGGGCGGCGGTGCTGTGCCTGGACGATCCCGGGGTCCAGGGCCTCATCCCCGGGGTGAGGAAGCGCTGCGTCACGTACGGCCTCTCGGCGCAGTCGAACGTCACCGCGAGGGCCGTCGTGCGCGAGGGCTGGGGGCACTCCTTCGAGCTGTGGGCCGGGGGCGAGCTCCAGGGGAACCTCAGGCTGAACATCCCCGGGCGGCACAACGTGCTGAACGCGCTGGCCGCGGCCGCGGTCTCGCGGGAGATGGGGGTGAGCTTCGGGGACCTGAAGCGCGGGCTGGAGAGGGTCTCGGGCGTGGGCCGCCGCCTCGAGAGGAAGGGCGAGGCCGGCGGCGTGAGCGTCCTGGACGACTACGGCCACCACCCCACGGAGATCAGGGCCACCCTGACCGCGCTCGCCGAGACCTTCCCGGACAGGAGGAGGATCGTGATCTTCCAGCCCCACCGCCACACGAGGACGAGGGATCTCTTCGACGAGTTCGTGACCTCCTTCAACCAGGCGGATCTGCTGTGGATTGCCGACATCTACGGGGCGGGCGAGGAGCCTTTCGAGGGCGTGGACTCCAGGGCCCTGTGCGAGGCCGTCAGATCCCACGGCCACGGCGGGGCCCGCTACGGGGGCAGGGTGTCGGAGATCCCCGGCGAGGTGGTGAGGGAGGCGAGGGAGGGCGACGTGGTCCTGACCCTCGGCGCCGGCAACGTCTGGGAGGCGGGGGCCGAGATCCTGAGAAGGCTCGGGGGGGAGGGGGCGTGAGGCGGGCGGGCGCCATGGGGCGCGGCCCCTCCGGGGGCCGGGGGGGGGAGGTCCCCGGTGCCCCCCCCGCGCGCGGGTGCGACGCGTTCGCCCGCGCCGGGATCGATCCGGAGGCCGCGAGGGATCTCGCCTCGGCATGTCCCGTGCGCCTGGACGTCATGGCGCCCATGAGGGATCTGACGAGCTTCAGGACCGGGGGGCCCGCGGCGCTGTTCGCGAGGCCGGGGGACCCGGAGGAGCTCGCGGCCGTGAGCGGCTTCGCCGCCGCGAACGGCATCCCCTTCCTGCTGATGGGGGCCGGCACCAACCTGCTCGCGGACGACATGGGCTTCCGGGGCCTGGCGGCCAGGCTGTCCGGCGGCCTCGCCGGGGTCCGCTATCTGGACGGGGACGCGGGGGGACGCGGGGCGACCAGGGTCCTGGCCGGGGCCGGCGCTCCGCTGTCCGCGGTCTGCGACATGGCGCGCGCCGCGGGGCGCTCCGGCTGGGCGCGGCTCCGCGGCATCCCCGGGACCGTGGGCGGGGCGCTCGTCATGAACGCCGGGGCGCACGGGACGGAGACGGGCGATCTCGCCGTGAGGGCGCGGGTGCTCGTGGACGGGACCGCGCGGGACGTGACGGCGGCCGAGGCGGGATTCCGCTACAGGGGATCGGATCTGGGCTCTGGGGGCGTCGTCCTCGAGGCCGAGCTCCTCCTGGGCGGGGAGGCCCCGGAGGAGGATATAAGGGCCGCCGAGCGCGCGGCCCTGGACTCCAGGCGCCTGAGGCTCCCCCCGGAGCCCTCGGCCGGCTCGGTCTTCAGGAACCCCGAGGGCGGGAGCGCCGGAAGGCTCATAGACGGGTGCGGGCTGAAGGGGACGGGGATCGGGGGGGCGCTCATAAGCCCCAGGCACGCGAACGTCATCGTCAATTCCGGGGGGGCCACCTCCTCGGAAGTCCGGGCGCTGGCCGATCTGGCCCGCCGCGAGGTGCTGAAGCGCTTCGGGGTGGAGCTCGCGCCGGAAGTGCTCATGCTCGATCTGTGGGGGGTCTGCTATACGTGACGCACTTCCGGACCACCAGGAACCCGCTGGGCCAGGGAGGCGCGGCCCGCACCGGCCGCAAGCAGATTACCCCCCTGGGCCGCGCCCGCCGCGTGGCCGAGGCGGCCGCCCAGGCCTCGCCGCCGAGGGCGTCGGGGGCAGCCGTAGTGTCTTCCGCGAGGGGGAACCTGAAGGCCGCGCCCGCCAAGGCCGCCCCCGCGAAGGCCGACAGGCCCAGGCCGCGGAGGGCCCCCGCAGGATCCGCCGGGCGCGGGTCCCTCATGAGGGCCGTCAGGGCCGCGCCCGGCGCGCTCCGGAAGCTCGCCGCCCTGTGCCTGTACGCCGTCCTGGCCACGACGGCGCTGGCGGCGGTGTCCGCCGGGTGCCTGTACGCCTACTACTCCTTTTCCGACAGCGACTACTTCCTCATAAAGCGCCACGACATCCGCGGCATCTTCCGCGTCTCCCGCCAGGAGGTCCTGGCGGCCGCGGGCCTCGACAGGCCCGTGAACACCCTCACCTTCGACACGCGGGCGGCGGTGAGGGGGCTCAAAAGCCTTCCCTGGGTCGAGGAGGCCGACATCTCCCGCGCCCCGCTCCCCGACGGCATCACGGTCAGGGTCACGGAATACAAGCCGCGCGCCGTGGTGACCCTCGACCGCCTCTACTACCTGGACTCGAAGGGACGCCCCTTCAAGAGCCTGGAGCCCGGGGAGAACCCCGGAAAGCCGATAGTGAGCGGATTCACGCTGGACGAGCTCCTGAACGAGGGCCCGCTGGCGGGCCAGGCCGTCTCCGAGGTGTTCGAGCTGATGGACGTCCTGGACCGGCGCACGGACGGCTGGAGGCTAGACGAGATTTCCGAGATCCGCCGCGACCCCGACATCGGAATCACCCTCTTCACCCGCTCGTCGGGGATAGAGGCGCGGCTCGGCTTCGGGCCCTTCGCCGAGAAGGTGGCGAGGCTCGGCAGGGTCGCCGACCGCCTGAAGGCCAGGGGCCACCTGGCCGGCGTCACCCACATGAACCTGGAGTGCTCCCCCCGGGTGACGGTCCGCTGGGCCAGGGGGGCGAAGCCCCCCGACGTCGGCGTCCCCGAGGAGGAGGAGGGCGTGCCCGGCTACGACGGCGAGGTTCCCCCGGCGCTCATCGCCGGGCCGGCGGGCCCCGTGGGCTGAGGGGGCGGGCGGGAAGGCGTC
>JAISEQ010000209.1 GCA_031264045.1 Deltaproteobacteria bacterium | reverse complement strand
AGAGACTGGACACCGCCTGCGCCAGCTCGGGGAGCACGGGGAGCACAAACAGCTGAAAGTCGTAGAGGGGGGTTTTCATGTACTTCTCGAGATGCCGTCCCCTCAAAGGATCGTCGTAGCGGTCGAATCCGGGGAGCGGGCTGATTCTCCTGTCCCTGAAGTAGCCACTCATATCTTTACTCATCCATGCCGCTAGTTTATGAGCTATGGATGGATTATAACAGTAGGCAATGGATATATCAATATTTATTGCCAAAAAACATATTTTTTTTATTATTATATCCCTTATTAATTAATTATGAAATTTTTATTTAGCCTTAATGAGCCTTTTTTAGCATTGTTATGTAATTTAGATATTCTTATAACAAATGTTTGGGGATTTCGCGCAATCCCTAATTTAGGCGACAGAAAAGATAATTGCCACAGTATTTGCCGCTCTCTCTTGGTTTCCACTGCAAGCGGTTGAGGTGGAGGAGTTTTCGGAGTGGAATCAGTTTTGACTTGGAATAGATCTGAGAAGTCCGCAAACGTATGGGCACGCACTCGACCGCAACGCTACCGTCAGCAGTAAACCACTTGAACAGTCTTACCGCGGTATTCTAAAGTTTCCCACAACGATCTGTTTTTCCAATGTTCTTTGGAATCCATATCAGCCACAATAAGCCAGCCCGTAGCGGCACCGCATTTTTCCATATGGAAGCACAGATTTTCGAGACCTGTTTCCTCGCTTTGTTCGTCTTTGATTATCAATTCAAGGGGATAGTTGATACCGTTGCAGATAACGCATATGCCACATCCGTCTCTGCCCAGGACCAGATCCCTCTTAAAACATTCAGCCTTTTCGCCCATAGCCTTTTCCAGAAACGCGTTCAGGATACAGTAAGGAATGTCTCTTTCGGTAAAATCGGAAATCTCTTCCACGATGATGTCAACAATTTCATCCTGAATCCCAAATTTTTGGGCGATTTTTGGAACTGAATACATCCAGTCGATAATTTCCTCCTTGTTGCTTCGCGCCTCGTCAGTGCCGTAAACTGGGTTTTCAATCAACAGGCAGTATATGTGCCAATAGACCTGGAATGCCCTGATCAGACCGTCCATGTCAAGCGCTGTCCCGCCCGTCCACTTGTTGACAAGATCATCGTGAAGGTTCCACCTGAGCCTCCGCGTCAGGGTCCGGACGATTAACTCGCCGTAGATGGGGTTGGATACCCTCAAAGACGAGATGTCTCCGGGATTCATTTTCAGCAACCCGTGATCGATGACATATTTTTTATCGTCACAGGAAACGTTTCTAGGCAGAAAACGAGAACCGGCAAGGACAGATTCAATTACCATTCTGACCCTAGGTAACTTGATCCGTTCAGCGAGCACGTCCAAGTGGGTATCGTTTATCTGAAAGAGATCATTTACTGCCAGGTCGATTTCCTTTGCCGTGATGGACTTGGAGTAGTCATTTTTAAACTGCTTGAATATGACGTTATCGGCCAGGGCGTTGACAATCCAGGGCTGGCCTTCGGTCCAGTACCAGACCCGAGAGACGGCATCCGGTTCAAAAGCCTGTCCCGTCTCTGCGGCGTGCTGGTCATAAAGGGACCGGATTTCCTCGATGGAGAAGTTTGCCAGAGTAAGCGACTCCGCAATTATGTTGAAATCGCTTGCCAATCCTATTGGCTTCTCTCCCGTGCCGACCCTGTACAGGCAGTCCCTTATGTCACGCAACCCCACAAGAGCAAGCGATTTTGGGAACTGGAGCCCAGAGGATAAGAAACGACAATTGAAACCTCCCTTTATCTGTGCCAGGAACAGAACGAGCGAATCCGCATGGACACAATCAGCATCATCGAAAAGTAATACAAGTTCCCTATCCAAATCCCTACACAGATCAGTTAATAAACAACGCACCTTGATGCTGTGTTCGTACATGTAAGGTCTGTCAACGAACTTTAAGGCAAGATCTCTGATCCTGGAGACGCTGGAGGTGCTAATCCCTAAGATTATCCGGCTGAAGATCCCGTCCATGGCCTTGTCGACGTCAACCGTAAATCGTAAAGGAGCCAGAGAGCAATGGATGGCGTAATACTGGTCCTCGGAATTTATCTTTTCAGTCAAGGCGGCCAGGCAAGTGCTTTTCCCGGAATGCGGCGGCGCGTGGAGAAGGAAATAGTCTCCGCGCTCTATCATGGTGTCAACGTCCGGAATCCGCGGGAGGGCAGGAATCATGTAGTGCTTCGAAGGATGACAGACACCGCATGTATTCAATGATTTTGTCGGTTTTACAATCATGGACTCACAAAAATTAGGATATTAAGATCCCGATTTTCCGTAGCTGATGCCGACGTGCCCCCCCGGGCCGATTTAGCCGCAGGGAACGGATGGCGGCAGTAGTTAAGAACTGACAGACAAACTCTGAAGGACAAAATTTCGGAACGTATGCCGGAAAAGGGGCATCGGCATTATGGGAGGACAGACGCCCATGACATCGACCGCTAACTCCGAAACACCCTAACATGCCTACATCCGGATTGTCAATAAAAATTTACATGTATTACTTAATATTTTAACTACAATCCGTAAATGAGAGCTGTGTCATTTCAAGGTGAGTTGTGCAGAATCACCTTAAACTGACATGTCGAATATTTTTTGTAGCTATATGCCTCAATCACCAAAGATACCTAAATTTTATGTCTAAACAGGTAACAATATCAGAATGCGTCCGATTCCCGCCGACTTGGGATCTGGGGGTGCCCGGAGGCCGTCGCTCCGTACGGACCGGGCGTGCCATGTCCACCGTACCGGAAACCGAAATGGCCGTCACGTCCTCCTTGCGCCCGCTGTTCCGACAACATGTAGTTAAAATTCATGAATCAGGAATGCCATCGCAACTCCGCTCCATTAACCCATGTGGCTCAGTGCCCGACACGGCTGTTCCCCGGCACCCGGGTCCGCCTTTCCAGAACTGGGGAAACGTGCAGAGCACTTCCGGCCTTCCGGCCCGCGCCAATCCCCTCCAGTCCGTCCCCATGCCGTCCTCCGAACCGCCACTACCCCCCTGATACCCGCCGCTCCCTCCCGAACATTCCTTCAGAAGCCGTCCTGGGCCGGACCGATCACGCGTCTCCGCGCACCCGCCCGCAGTCCGCTCCGCCATGGCCCGTACCGTGTTCGCGGGGCTCCAGCGCCTGGTCTTCCGCTGAAGTAAACACATATGCTGGAGGGCACCTGATGGAGGACACCTGATGGAGGACACCTGATGGAGGACATCTGATGGAGGACATCTGATGGAGGACATCTGATGGAGGGCACCTGATGGAGGACATCTGATGGAGGGCACCTGATGGAGGACATCTGATGGAGGACATCTGATGGAAGGCATCGGAGCTCCCGGGCCGTCCTCACGACGGCACGACCGGCCAAGTCGCCTTGACCTGCTTCTCAGGATCCGGCCACCACCGTGATGTCCTGTTCCCATAGGGCATCCCCGCGTCCCCGCATCACGCGTCCCGCAAACGGCGGAGTGCCGCAGTCATGGGCGGAGGGAACCGAGAGAACCCCCGTGCTGAGCACGGGCGTATGCTCTCCCTCGCGGATCGCCTGTCTTCGGCGGGCTGAGCGGCGGATCAGCAGATCCGGAGACCGCCGGAAACTTGTAAAGTGGATCTTACGGCTTGAGCTTTGTCCCTCGGCGTGAAGGCTCACCGCGTACTGCGGACTTCCGGTCGCGCACGGCGGCCTCCCGTGCCGATGCCGTTTCGATTCTTCCACCAAGAAATCGTCCGTCCCGGTTTCCAGACGACCTGTCCCGGTCCCCGTCCCGGTTGCGACCCCGTTTTGCCTCTCTGCGCAGGTTCCGGGCACAGAGCCGAAGCGAAACCCCTCAGCCGTAGTGAAAACGCCATGACACCGGCAACGGTCGTGAGGGAACGGGGCATGAGCGCGGCCAGTTCGGCATGCCCGGATTCGACATGCCCGGATTCGATGTGCCGCCGCTGATTTCGGCGGACGTCATGCCGATGCCGACCGGGTCGGCGGGCAAGGGTCGATGTCTGCCGGCTTCCTTTTGAGGCTCGCGGACAGTTGCAGAGTCCGACGGGCATCGTTTGGGCCGCGAACGACCGAGACGACACATTTTCCTCCGGATCCCGTGCGCTCCAAACCGTTCCCGCCTCGATTGCCGGTTCAGCGGATAACTCGCAGGAGCCTTGCGGAAACGGAATTTGCGTCTCCCGACGCCTGACTTCGGGCGCGTCCCCGCCCCCCCTGAAAGCTTCCGGCCACGGTTCCCCGCCGCTGCAGAGGGAATTCCTCAAGGGATTTCTCCAGCGGCATTCTCCGCCGACACGAACCTCCCCGCTCCCGACGGCGGCATGAAGCCGCTCCGGGGCCGGAGTCAGACGGCCCCCTGCCGCCGAGGACGGCGCGAAGCGTGGGGATGCCCGCCCGAGAGCCGGGTCGGGATTGGCGGTCGGCCCCGCTGGCCGTTCGTGAGATTCCCTGGATGCGCGGCGGGCGCACGGGCAACAGTGAACTGGCAGCCGTGAGGACGGGAAGCACCTGCGGATCGGCGGCCCGTTCTTCCTCACGGCGTCTCGGCCTCACCCGGATGCGGCGGTGGCATTTTTTTCCGCTCCGGAGGAAAGCGCAGAATGTCCCCTACCCCAAACGCACAAAAATTATAAGCTGAAATTATCCGCTGAAATTATCCGGAATTCCCGATTCTTTCTAAACCCGGTTCCGGGGATGCCCGCCGGCCCCGGGCACGTGAGCCCGTGAGCCCGTGAGCCCGTGAACCCGTGAACCGGCACAGGAGACGCTCCCCCAGCGTCCCGGCGCCGAAAACGGAAAAAGCCGTCCCGTCCTGCCTGCGCCTTCGGAAACGGCCCTGAGGCGGCATCCTTCCCCGGTGCCGGCCGGCCCTGAAACTCTAAAAAACCCTGCGCCCAACCCGTCCGGGGCCGTACCCCGCCGACCACCCGTTCCATGTCACCCAAAACCGGGCCCCATGGCATCCGGAAACTAGAAAGGGCCTTCCGGCCCCCTGTAAATCCGCCCAGTCCTGTCTCGCGCCGACCTTCCGGCCCCCCTGTCAATCCGCTCCTCCGTCCTGTCTCGCCCCGGCCTTCCGTTACCCTGTCAATCCGCTTCCGGGATGCCTCGCCCCGGCCTTCCGAAATCCTGCCAATCCGCTTCGGAGCCGCCTCGCTCCTGCCTTCCGATCCGCCTCGACCCTTACGGGCCGCCGCCCTGTCCCCCGCCTCCCGCTCCGTCTCACATTGCCCTTCAGATACGGTCAGGGGCAAGGCACGGGCGCGCCTCGCGGCATCCGCCGCCCGGGCCGGTCCCCCGCAAGCCCCGGACGGGGCGCGCGGGGCGCTCCTGCCGGGCCGTCCGCTCAGGGGAACGCGCCAGCGCGGGCGTCAGATCATGCCCGAGATGCTCTTCTTGATGATGGAGTCGGCCACGTCCCTGGAGCTCACGGAGTAGGTCCCGGCCGCCAGGCGGGCCGTGATGTCCGCCACCCTCTCGGAGCGGACGTCCGGGGCGAGCTGCGAGAGCTCCGTCGCCTTGGCGATGAGCCGCGAGCGGTCGGAGATGTTCACGGTGTCGGCGGCGGCCGGCTTCGCCTCGGAAGTGGTCTCCGCGGACGAGATGCTCAGGGTCCCCTTGCCGACGGCCCCCGAACGGGACGTGTCGTTCTTCTTGATCGCGAATGGGTTGTTGGTGTTGTTGATTTCCATCTTCACTTACCCGCCGCCCCTTCGGGCGGCGCCTCCCCCGGCAGTCCCGGGACCTTCCCGTCGATTTCCTGTTCTTCGCCGTCTTCCCCCTCGTCGGGGAGAAACGGGTCTTCCGGCGACCTTATCGGCCTGGACGGGCCGAGCATGTTCCGGTCGACCTTGAGGGCGGCCAGATGCTTCAGCTGCCGCCACAGATTCCTGTTCAGGCGCCTCTCCACGTGGACGCCGCCCAGCTTCTCGGCCTCGTCGGGGTCCATCTCGAGATCGAGGAAGCTTATCTCCCCCGTCTCGTTGCGGAGCCCCAGGGCCAGGCCGGGCTTGCCGGTCATCTCGGTCAGCTCGGCCAGAGCCGCGTATGCGGGGTTGGCCGAGGAGAAGTCGCCCCTCTGGGGGTGGTTGCGGGCCTGGTTCACCAGCTCGGCCACCGCGTTGCGGCTGACCTTCGCCACCACCTCCTGGCGGTGCGTGCCCCCCGGCTCCGGAAGGGAGGGGGGGAGCTGGCGGCCGTCCAGGAGTGCGTCCCTGATGCGGCCGCCCAGGGTGCGGACCAGCTGGCCTATCTGACCGGGTTTGGCGGCCATCCGGATCCCCTCCCTGATTCACGTATCGGCCGGACCGGCCGGGGACTTGAGCGGAAATCGGAAGTCTTCCGGGAAAAAACCTGCACTATCGCTTAAGCTTGCCGGCGGCGGCGGGGGGGACCGACCCGTGAAAGTGGGTGCAATGCAAGTGCCAACAAAGACGGCCGCCGGAGGGCTCCGGGCATGCCCCGCGGCCGGCTTCCGCCACGGGCAGCGGGCGACGGGACGCCCGGCACCAGGTACGGCCGACCGGGCCGGAGAACTCCGCATGAGGCCTCCCGCCGCAGCCTGCCGCACGGGAAGCCGGAACCGGAGTACGACGTCTGCCCGGACATTAATCAGCTCCTCCCCCAGTATAAGAGATAGGCGGACAAAAACGCAAAAAATCCGGCGGTCCGCGAGCCCGGGATCCCCTTCGATCCGCCCGGAAGCTCCCGTACGGGTCCCGTGCCGCTGGCCGGATGCGGCCGGCAGCGGTCAGGAGCCCGGAAACCCGGAGCCGTGCGGCGGGGCGCTGGCCCCGCGCCCTGACCCCGCCGCCGACCTTTCGGGAGAGCCCGTTAAAGATGCTCATTCCATCCCGGCGACTGCCTGCTGAGAAGCCGGACCGTCCCCCCCCACCCCGCGCCCCCTCTCCCCCAACCGCCGACGTCCGGCCAACCCCG